>CAYTDU010000087.1:0-12200 GCA_964436395.1 uncultured Gemmatimonadaceae bacterium
CCCCTTTTCGTCGACTATTTCGCATGTGGGATAGCGGATGAAAAGGGGTGGCTGTCCCCTCGTGAACCGGTTCACCCCCACGTGCGTGGGGACTGCCGCCCCCCCGCTTTGCGCCACTTTGCTAATCACGGTTCACCCCCACGTGCGTGGGGACTGCTCTCGCGGGGCCGTCGCCACAGCCACCACCAACGGTTCACCCCCACGTGCGTGGGGACTGCAATAGACCTCGTGCCCGTTGACGCCGCGCCGCCGGTTCACCCCCACGTGCGTGGGGACTGCGGGTAGAGGTGTCCAATGCCGCGGCCTTTACCCGGTTCACCCCCACGTGCGTGGGGACTGCGGAAGGCGGTGAGTGATGATTAGGGCGGAAGACGGTTCACCCCCACGTGCGTGGGGACTGCAAGATCCTTCCCGCCCTCAAGCTGCCCCCGCACGGTTCACCCCCACGTGCGTGGGGACTGCACTTCGGCGGGATCCTTGCTCGCATCGATGAGCGGTTCACCCCCACGTGCGTGGGGACTGCGCCTTCGCAAAAGCACGCTGTTCCCGGGAGAGCGGTTCACCCCCACGTGCGTGGGGACTGCCGGCCGAGACGGTGCGGATCCGATCGGGAGAGCGGTTCACCCCCACGTGCGTGGGGACTGCTGCCCCGCCCCCCTCCATACTGACTCTCTCCGCGGTTCACCCCCACGTGCGTGGGGACTGCGCAGAGCGCCTTCCACGGTCTACCGGGTTCCGCGGTTCACCCCCACGTGCGTGGGGACTGCGCATCGTCCCAGCTTCGCGCTACTGGAAATTACGGTTCACCCCCACGTGCGTGGGGACTGCACGAAGTCCTGTTCGCCCTGCCGCTCGCAGATCGGTTCACCCCCACGTGCGTGGGGACTGCTTTAGCTTGGGGTCTGTTCCCTCGCGCGAGGACGGTTCACCCCCACGTGCGTGGGGACTGCAGGGCCTTCAGTGTCTCGGCGTCCATTTTTTTCGGTTCACCCCCACGTGCGTGGGGACTGCGCCCTAGTCACGGAGGCCATTAGGCAGGTGCTCGGTTCACCCCCACGTGCGTGGGGACTGCGCGCGCGTGTTCCATGCCAAAGTCGCTGCCAGCGGTTCACCCCCACGTGCGTGGGGACTGCTCCTTTTTCGCCCGTTCAACCACGGCATTCTTCGGTTCACCCCCACGTGCGTGGGGACTGCATGATGAGCAGAACCACGAATGCCGCCGTCATCGGTTCACCCCCACGTGCGTGGGGACTGCCCGTTGCCGAGGAAGTGATCCGACAGTATGTGCGGTTCACCCCCACGTGCGTGGGGACTGCTGGGAATCGGCCGAAATGGAAATCACGCTTTACGGTTCACCCCCACGTGCGTGGGGACTGCCGCGCAAGAGGTAAAATACTACGCCGACGCCAAGGTTCACCCCCACGTGCGTGGGGACTGCGTCCACCCCCCCGTCCCTGAGCGCCCCCATCCAGGTTCACCCCCACGTGCGTGGGGACTGCACTACCCGTAGCGGGTCAATGTAGACCGTCCCCGGTTCACCCCCACGTGCGTGGGGACTGCAGGACCCCGCGCCGCCAGTAGCCGACGGCCCGCGGTTCACCCCCACGTGCGTGGGGACTGCGTGTGTTGCGTCTGCCGGATGCGCGGCAGTTACGGTTCACCCCCACGTGCGTGGGGACTGCTCATTGTGTCCGCACTTCCTGCATGTGATCGGCGGTTCACCCCCACGTGCGTGGGGACTGCAAGAGGTGGCTCTGATGGCTGGACCATACAGGCGGTTCACCCCCACGTGCGTGGGGACTGCGGGGGAACACGGTTCGGCCTCGGTGCCGTGAGCGGTTCACCCCCACGTGCGTGGGGACTGCTCAAATGGTTTACCTGGCATTGCATATTCCTGCGGTTCACCCCCACGTGCGTGGGGACTGCTTCCCGTTGGTGGTGTACTTACGCCGCGCTTGCGGTTCACCCCCACGTGCGTGGGGACTGCGTAAGCCTTTTCTTCTAGCGGGTGCCGCTTGGCGGTTCACCCCCACGTGCGTGGGGACTGCTTCGTGTAGGCCGCCCGCTGTTGGCTCTTCCCCGGTTCACCCCCACGTGCGTGGGGACTGCGGAAGACGGACAGCGCGCAGATCCCGGCCTTTCGGTTCACCCCCACGTGCGTGGGGACTGCTCTGTGGCGCTGAAGATTTCCTGGCGCGTCCACGGTTCACCCCCACGTGCGTGGGGACTGCGCGACAAGCTCAAGGAACTTACGGCCGACACGCGGTTCACCCCCACGTGCGTGGGGACTGCCGGGTTGTTTGGCTCGTGCCTATGGCAATTTACGGTTCACCCCCACGTGCGTGGGGACTGCTTCGTTGTCCAGCGGTGATACCTGAATTCCCACGGTTCACCCCCACGTGCGTGGGGACTGCGCCACACGCGAATGGCTGGAATCGCCGAGGGTCGGTTCACCCCCACGTGCGTGGGGACTGCATCAAAAGAATTGCCGTCCACACCGCCGCCGACGGTTCACCCCCACGTGCGTGGGGACTGCGTTCCAGGCAGCGATTGCGTCGGCCTCGCTATCGGTTCACCCCCACGTGCGTGGGGACTGCTTGGCTTGCCTGTAAACCCATCGCTCGCTTACCGGTTCACCCCCACGTGCGTGGGGACTGCGTGAACTTCTTGACCGAATGACCGGCCGCCCACGGTTCACCCCCACGTGCGTGGGGACTGCTTCCAGCTCGGGGAACTTCACCTTGTCCAGCGCGGTTCACCCCCACGTGCGTGGGGACTGCGCTTCAGGTCCTCGGCAACCTTCCTGCCGAGATGGTTCACCCCCACGTGCGTGGGGACTGCGTTGGCGTGTGTGTCCCATCCTACGCGCGGGCCGGTTCACCCCCACGTGCGTGGGGACTGCACTGGCTAGCTGCCGGTTTCAGGACGTGCAACGAGGAAAAGACCCTCGAAGTCCTCGATCTCTCTCGACATACCCCCCCACGTTCTGATGACGAAGCCCTGTTCCGTGTCGCTGCTGTGTATTGCCACGGCACCACCGTCCATCAGCTTCCAGTTGATCTTGTGCCATAACTTCTCGCGAACCAAGGCCGACATCGTTCCCACGAAGACTCCCGCGCGAGGTTCCAGCATCCACCGTGTCAGTTCCCCCCGGAGAGAGACTGGAACTCGCTCGAGAATGAAGACAACCATCGCTGTCAGTCCCTTTGCGGAGACGATGTTTCACCATTTCCACTAGGCGTGTCCCCATAGGCGACGCCGCCCGGAACATCCCCTTGTGGATCCCAAAGCGTGCCTGGGAGTGCTGGGTCCTTGTCGTAGTCGTCGCCCTGCGTCGCAATTGGCGTGACGTCTTTGGCATCAATCGACAGACAGTCCTGAATATCTGGGAGGATGCGCTGGAGAATCCGTCCCTCGCGGAAGCGATTGCGGAGAGCAATCCGCACTCGCCTCTCGATCTCGTCGGGACCATCCCTGGCCGACTCAAAGGCAGTCGGGATCGTCAGATCAGCTTTGTAGAGATCGGCTATGTCATACACAAAAGAGAGCTGTTTGCCCGTGTGAACGAAACCGAGAGCAGGCGAGAAGCCTGTAGCAAGCACAGCTGCGTGACAGAGCCCGTACAGGCAGGAGTTTGCCGCTGAGAGGGCTCGGTTCACAGGGTCCCCGCTCGCCCAGCGATCTCTCTTGTACGAGCGTCCCCGCCATGTGACTCCAGTGGCACGACTCGCCGCAGCATAGGCCTCGCGGACCCGAATCCCCTCCATGCCGCGGATCTGTTGCAGAGTGCAACCTGCCTCGATTGGCCCGAGACGCTTCCGGTACATCCGCTCGACCACGGCGAGTCGAGTGCGGTCGTTCGAGGCAAGGCGCGCCTGCAAGACGAGGTTTCGCGCCGATCTGGTACCGCCGATCCCGAACGCATACAGCCGGACACCTTCCTCCCCACACCAAGCCACGAGGCAGCTATTGTCCGCCAGGGCACGCACGGCCGCATGTGTGATCGACACCCCCGGACCGAGCATCAGCATCTGGAGCGAGGCAATCGGCACAGGGATTACCTGATGGCGGCCGCCCGCGCCAATCCTGTGTAGCGCGATGGCCTTGTCCATCTGATCGACGCGAGCGTGCTCCACATAGAGGAAGCTCAGGCTGTCACGGACCTTCGGCAGCTCCTGGAAGTCCTTCATAACCCTGTCTCCCAACCGCACCCGCAAGTGCTCAGCGGGGCGGTGCAACCGAGAGAAGACCAAAGCCGAAGGCCTTCGCCGATCCGATGCCACGGGTGAGTGTCTCCCGGAAAGCAGCGGCGTCGGTTATTCGCAGCAAACCGTCGAAACGAACAGCCAGATGTCTCATCTCATGCGAACGACCCGCCTCCACCTTCAATCCCCTTTGCTTCCCCTCCGGCCTCACGCTGACGCGCGGGAGTTGGGTGATTCCGCCATCGCGATTCTCGACATCTCTCATGAGTATCTCGAAACCCCCTGGGACACCCCTCTCGCGTTCCCGGCCCTTGCGAATCAACCAGGCGATCTGTTCTTCCTCGCGCAGCAATCCAACCCGCTTGCCACGCAATGCTCCGGCGAATCTCGTGTCCTTCGCTATTCGCTTGGTCGGGTTCGCTCGCAGGCGAAACGACAAGACCTGCCCGACCTGGACGCTCTGGTGAGCCCCTGAAACGTCCTTCCAGGCCGGATTCGGGGGGGGCACACCCATGACCAGGTAGTCGCTCCGGGTCGCGAGGAAAGACCAGTCCGGCTTGAGGACCGACTGGACGTAGACGATCACGCCGTTTCGGTAGTCATTCACTTCCGCGCGAAACAGAATTCCACACTTGTGGCGTATACCCTCTCCTCCAACTAGGGCCTTCGGGAACGCCCGCAGGAGCGTGCGATGCATCTCATACGGCTGCGCCAGCTCGCTCCGGACCTGCCGCGATTGCGGGTTGAGGATCAGACGCGACAGCCAAATCTGGGCGATGCCAAGCGGTGTCATTCTGGCTCTCCTTTTCCTTTGGACTGAGTATGAATACACCGAGACTTGAACCGCCGCTCCCGGAAGCAGAGAGGCCAATCCCATTGAATTCTTTCGCCCTCCGCGGTTTCGAACACCACGCGCTTTGCTGGCTCAGCAGACAGCAGATGTTCCTCCAAGGTCCCCGGCTTGATCGAATTGGAAGGCTCAACGGGCGGAACCGCGAGGGGAAACGCCTTACGCCCAAGGAACAGTGGCCACCTGGGATTGCGCAAGGCAGATTCAATATCCCTGAGGAGCGACAGTCGCAAAGACTGAAGCCCCACAGTGAACGACGCATCGGCCAGATAGTCCCGATAGGACACGACGGTATCGTTTCCGCTGCCATCCGCCTTGATAACATCGAGCGCCGTGTGGTAGTCACGCTCGGGCCGGCCCTCCTTGTCCACACGCACACCCATTTGGATCCCGTTGAATCGCGAGATATCCTCCCCGCGCGCAATGCCCATGGCGGCGCAGATCAAGCCGATCACGCCGCTGCGGGTCGGCTCCAGCGCCGTGTCGCGGTAGTCGAACCGGCTGCGGTAGCCCCACGACTGCATGGGACCTTCGAACCGCAGGAGTAGGGTATGCACTTCATTCATCTTGTCCCCCCGTGGCCCTCAACACTGCATTGATCGCTTCTTGGACACTTCCCTTGTCAGAGCCACTGAGCTCGTTGAGCCGTGCCTGCTGCCCGAGATGGAAACATGAAGTGGTCTGCACGCCCTGATCGCCATAGACCCTTCCCAGTGCGTCCCAGTGTTTCGTCAACGCGGCCACGGACAAACCGATGAGATCATCGTCGTCCTTGGTCGGTCGTACGGGCTTGGCGAAGGCGTTGGCTAGCGAGATGGGAACGCCACCCTTGCGCACGACGAACATGCCGAAGGACGGGAGGTTCTGCGCGCCGAACGAGTTTTGCTTGCCCGTCGGGATTGCACAGACGATCGCTTCGAGAAACGCTCGCACGACCTTGTCTGCCTCTCGATAGTCTCTGGTTTCGAGCACTTGCGTCCATTGCCCGTTTCGCCGCTCCGTCTTTCGGGCGAGATTGCGGGCCAGTTGGTCGCGGTCCACCAACGCGTAGCGGTAGTAGCACGCGCTGTTGAAACCGACCACGCCCATCATACCCGCGCCGGTCTCTTCGGCCGGGTTAAGGTCGTCCACAGCAGTGTAGAAGTCCATCTCCATGTCCACCTTGTGGGTGGAGATCGGATGGGCTAGCTGGCAAGCCGCTTCAACCCGCATGTTATACTTCCCAAATGGAGTACCGCTCTTAACTTCCAGCATTCGACCAAACAAGGCCATGTCTGGCGCTTTGACAGCCTCAAAAAGCAACTGCCCAATCTCGTCGCGCGCCGCTTCCGTCGTGTCCTTCTTGCCCTTGGTGAGGTCATTCCATCTATCCTTGAACACCCTGACGAGCTTCGGAAAAGCCTCTTTGTCAAGGAAGACGAGGATCTTCGTCGTATTCTTGGACTCTGACGCGCCAACGCCGGAATCATCTCCTTCCTGATTGCCCGCCTCCTCTTCCTGCTTTCCCGCCTTCTTCGCCTTGCCGCCCTTCTTCAGCCGTCGTTCGAGTCCGCCTGCTTCGAAGACCCCCGCTACAACCTCGACTGTCTCTTCGTCAGGCTCGTCTTTCTCGTCAATGGCCTTCGCGATTTCGACGATGAGTTGCCGCGTACGAACAGCTCCCTGTTGCTCAAGAAGCTCGGCCATGGACCCTCCGCGTCGCGCGCTCCGCTTGCTGCATTGACTGGAGATTCGTGCCCGCCGGACGCCACCGAACGTGGCGCTCTTTGGCTGACCAGTGTCGTCGCGATTCAGGTTCGAAGGGGCAAAATTCTGGATCAGATGAACTTCGATCTTGGTGCCAGAATCATTCATGGTCCCTTACCTCCTGTTTGGACATGTGGTTGTCATTCGTATGGGTCGGAGAGCCGGTTTCCCCGAGGTTGCTCTTGTAGAAGTCGCGCGCCCACCGGAGTTGGACGTGCCCACCAGGGTGATTCCACTGAAGCAGATCTTCGAAGAGCCGAAACCAGTCGAGCGCCCGTTCGTTGGCCTTCAGCAGGCTGACCACGTGGCGGAGATGGTCGTCTAGGTCATCGGGGTGGGCGTTGACCAGCGCGACGAAGCGGGCTTCCATGCTGTCGCTCTTCTGTCTCAGAGGGCCAAAGGCCGCGCCCAAGGACCAACCTTTCCGATGTTGCGGGAATGCCCCGAAGAGCGTCGCGGCCAGGTAGTACCAGCGGTCGTCGTAGTCTCTCTCGGGCAGATGCGGCGCGACGTGTTTATGAACGCGCGCCATCTCGCCGGGTTCCTTGCCCAAGCCACTGCGCAGGTCGGCAAGCGCGCCCCGGTCCTCCTTGCCTTCCTTAGCAAGGTTAAGCAGGTAGCCGATGAACGTCTTCTGTCTCCCATCAAGACTCATTTCTTCTTCCCTCCCCTCGATTCTCATCTTGCTTTAGCCGCTTTCTGCGGCTGGGGCATGAGGTCGCCATTATTGAACTCTGTGCGAACGCGCGCGACGGCCTGGATGGCCCGGGCAGTTGTCCCAAGGGAGCGGATGCTCTCCTCTAGCGCTCGCCGGGCCTCGCCCTTCACATACTCGCGCCAAGCATTGGTCGCCGCCTGCTGGTCGTCCGGTTTCCAGTCGTTGCTTGCGGTGTCCCAATCGGTGGGGATGTTCTCCAGCAGCGCAAGGAAATGCTTCTCCAGCCGCGCCCAGTAAGCGGGGCGGGGGTCTATCTTGCTGGCAAGATTGGCGACTTCCTTGTCGTCCGGCTTCCTACCGCCAGGCTCTTCCGCGTGGGGCGCCAAGTACAGCTTCGCAGTGCGTCGCGTTCGAAAGTTGAGATCAGATGCTACTTGCTCGGCGTCTCGCAACAGCCCGCCAAGCCGCTCAATCAGGTTGACGTCGGCGAGCAACGCGGCCGGCACCGGCATGCGCTCGTGCCGCCAGAAGAGCCCCTTATCAATTCTCGTGGCTAGGCCGAGCACAGTTGCCTTGAATTCGGCACCAGGGTGAATCACGCCATCGCTCTTGAGGCGTGCTGCGAAATCGAAACTCATGGGGGGCTTGTGATTGGCCATACCTACTGCAAAGAGAGTGTGGGCATCACGCCAGGCTGCCTTGTGCTCCAGGAGTTTTTTCGCCTCGTATGGCCTAGCATCGGATTCGCGGTAATATGCCTTCATCGGATCGTCTGAGTCAGCGGTTGTCTTCAAGCCATTGGTGAAGAACACCGATCTATGGTCCACGACTCGGATGAATCGGCTTAGCGGCGCATAGCGCTGCATGGGGCCGGTGAAACTCAATGCACAGTTCCATGATCTGATTGCCGAGCTGACGATATTGCTGTCCTCCCATGCTGGCAGGTCCTTCGGGGAAAGCTTCTGTGGCACGAGACTCAACATCAACGTCTGAAAAAGGTTGTCGCCTTGAAGCCAAAGAACAAAACCGTCTACGCACGGAGCGAATCGACAGGCGGTCGGCTCAATTACCTGGTCTCCGACCCTTCCGGCGGATGCGACACCTGTGCCCGCGTATGATTGCGTGGACAGGATCATTTTGGCGATCTGTTTCGATTCATACTCTGGACGCTCAGTACCCATCCTATGGTCGAATAGAACGCGGCCACCTTTGTCCGGTGCTTCCTTGGCAAGCCGCATCAGCCCATCGGATTTGTCTTTCTTAGCCGTGCCGCCTTTCTTGTAGTCATTGAGGTCGAGGCCAGCTACTTGCATGAATGGATGTCTATCGTCGAACAGGTAGAAGCGCGTACGCCACTTCTTGAGGTAGTCTCCAATCCTATGGTGTTGCTCAAAGCGACCTCGCTCATACAGCGCCAGCCACATCGCCGTGTCCGACGGCCCGTCATGGGCACGATACAACATCGCCAGCAGCAACCTATGGAGCGCTGCGGTGACCAGCGGCGAGTCATCGCAAATCTCCCTCAGTTCGTGCGCCTTCAGGAGCGTGTCGCGGATGCCATATTCAACAAGCTGACCATGAGGGTCGATGCACGGAATCCAAGGTTCGTCGATCAGGTTGAATTCAGCCATTGTTCTCACCGTCCTTTTCGACTACAACCCCCAGTTCTTCATCTACCGTCAACACGTAATTTCCAACCCGCCCCTGGTTCCGCGCGTCAAGCCGCAGCAGACGCGCATGGCGAAGGTGCGAGTTCTTGGCCCATTCCGCCGGTGATTCGCCGTCGTCACGTAACCTCTGGAAGATTCCCCTATGGCTCAGTCTGGCCGACCGGTCAAGCAAAGCTCGCACCTCCGAAACGTCAGGGTCGCCTGTGAGAACCGTGGCCGCTGGTAGCATCACGATCGTGATGGAAGGATCGCCCTCGCGCGTGGCCGCCCTTACGGCCTTGTGGACCTGCGGGTCTTCGTCGTCGGCCAGTTGATCATTGAATTCCTCAACGAGATCGCGGGGGCACCTGGGGTGGCAGACCAACAGCCTGCCGGCCGCCTTTTCAGATTCATTGCGGGTGCGTTCCATTTGCCCTTTCGCCTGTTCCAGGGCAGCCTTCCACGCGTCGCCGTAGGCCAGGGCCAGCTCGCCATACACCGTTTCCACCAGCGCCTCGATTCCTGCTGGCACTTCGACCTTCTCTCGCTGGCGCAAGGCCAACCACGTCCGCAGAAGGATGTAGCGGTCGTAGACGCACTCGATGCTCTTGCCGAACGACTCAGGCGGCGGACCGGTCGCTTCGGCGTCGAAGAGCACGATGAACTGTGGCGTTTCAAGGCCCGCCGGGCGCTGGCGCGGATGCCGATGCAGCCGCCCGCAGCGCTGCAGCAGCAAGTCGACCGGGGCAATCTCCGAAACCATAAGATCGAAGTCCAGGTCCAGGCTCTGCTCGATTACCTGTGTCGCAACCAAGACGGCGCGCGTCGGGCGATGCGGGTTCGCGTAGGTACCATCTGCCTTCTTCCCACCCTTGCCGAACTTGCGGAGGACTTCCACTTCGCGTTCTCGCCGCCACATCTGAAGCGTGCGGGCGTGAAAAAGTGAGCACTCAGTGTCCGTCAGGTTGCCTCTCAAGTGCTTATGGACCTCAATAGAGCGGTTGACGGTGTTGCAGATGACGGCGGCGCAGCCGCCATGCTCCAGTTGCTGGCTCAGACTGGTGGTTAGGGTTGGCAGATCGGTCATGGCAAAGCGCATGCCAACGGCGCGCTGCTCCTCCATTGGGATTTCGGCACACACCGGGCATCTATCTGTCTGTGCATTGGGATAGTAGCGTGGCCTGGCCAGAGTTATTCGCGGATAGCGTTTGTACTCGACATCGTCCCGGCCGGAATAACCCTTTGCGAGTGCTTTTCGCTTGGCGTCCGAAAGGGTCGCTGAAAGCAGAATGACGGTGCAGTCCACCTCTGCCAACCAACGCAGAAGCCGTTCGAGGATCGTGCTCATGTAGGCGTCGTAAGCATGAACCTCGTCGAAGATCACTACCTTGCCGGTCAGGCCGAAGAGCCGCACAAACCAGTGTTTGGTTTGAAGGACGCTCAACAGGCTTTGGTCGATGGTGCCCACGCCGAACGGCGCGAGCAACGGGCGCTTTTTAGCCACGAACCAGGATTGGGCTTCGGCGTCGCCGCCCTCTTCCCCTATGCTCTTGGGTTCATAATTGGGGATTTCCCCCTCTTCGACTTCTTCCATCTCGGTCAGCAGAGCATTGCCATGCACGAGTTGCAGATTCAGCTTCCCCTGGTGCCCGCGCTGTTTCAGGTAGTCGTCCAGAACTCGCTTGAACATCGCATTCGCTGTGGCTTGGGTTGGCATGGCGATGTACATGCCCCTCGCGAAATTCCTACACATCGCGAGGTCTGCCGCGTAAAGCGCGGCTTCAGTCTTGCCCTGTCCCATTGGCGCTTCCACGATCATGAGATACGGAGAAGTTTGTTCCAGCGCGAGTTGAATCGCGGTCCTTTGGAGGCCATTTGCTCGAAATCGGGGGAAGACCGCATCGAACCGCGCCTCTTCCGCGAACGTTACGCTGGGCAACCAACCCAGCTTGGAGAGAGCCTTTTGCGCTTGGTCTTTCGCGTTCCTCCAGTACTCGGCAGGACTGACCTCAACTGCTTTCCCCGACTTGGAAGCACACGGGAAAAAACGCTGATTCGAACCTATCCAGTCCACAACGGAGGTAAATCCGGCGAGGACGGGGACTAGAAACGGGTCGGTGATCTCGGCCTTGGACTGAGATCTCCGGCTGAGGTCGCGACCCATGAGATCGGCCAACTCATTCAGCACCTCACGCCGGGCCCTTTCCCATGCATCGTCCCCAAGCGTGTCCCTTCCCATTCGGAGATCCGCCGAACGCGGGAAGACGCCGTGGTGCCCGCCAACGATCCTGCCCAATAGGGCCGCACTCGAGTGAAGCCCGAGAATCTCGTTCAAAACGAAGGCGCCAACGAATCCATGAGGACGATCCTGGTCATTGTCGGAGAAGCGAAGTCCCAAGCATTCGCACAGATTAGGCACTTTCTTCTGGAAGCCCGGGCAAGCTTTCCCGATATCGTGCGCGCCTGTCATGAACAGGACTTGACTTCGCGCGCCCACATCTCCGACCGCACATTCCAGTCTCCCACGAAGTCCGGGAGTCAGGTGATGGTCCCAAACCAGACCTCCCACTGCCGCAACGTCGAGCATATGGCACAGCAAGGGGTGGTACTGGGACTTCCCAGCATCTTGATCCGTCTTGGCCCATAACTGCGGCCAGTAGGAATCTCGGCGATCAGCTGCAGTGCCACCATCCACTGTCATGAGCTGCTCCCAGTCTTCGCGGCATTCCAGGGACGCAACACTCACTCCCCCCGCATCCTGAATATCCACAAGGCCTGTGCCGATTGTGCCGACGCGTGGTCCCCTTGGAAAGTGGTGTCGTGCGACTGACGTGTACACCCGCCATCCCCGCGGCGGCCTGTCCCGAGCACCGCTACCCCTTCCCCTGCACCTTGACCCCCGCTCTGTGCCCGGCGACTACCTTCTCCCTGAGCTCCTTCGGCGCCAGGACTTCACATTCCCCACCGAAGGACATGACCCACCGCGCGACGGCGTCGAGGCCGGCGACGGTCATCTCCAGAATACTGGCGTCGCCGCGCCGCTTGACGACCTGTGTGGAGTGCCACTTCTTCTCGGGCACGTACCGAGCCGC
>CAYTDU010000088.1:0-12187 GCA_964436395.1 uncultured Gemmatimonadaceae bacterium
TCTCGACCCAGTCGCGATCACCCTCCAGCATCTCGCCGTGTCTACCGGCCAACGATATCGCGATTCCAGGGATTCCCACTGCCAACCCTTCCATTGCTCCGGCCACTGTACCTGAATAAAGAACATCCTCTCCCAAATTCGGCCCGTGGTTTATGCCCGAGAAGATGAAATTGGGTAGTTCCGGTAGCAGACTTCCGAGCGCTAGTAGGATACAGTCAGTGGGAGTGCCATCCACTTGATATGCGTGATCATTCCGTTTGACTGGGCGGAGCGGCCGATGTAAGGTGACAGATCGACTGGCTCCGCTTTGCTCGCGATCGGGCGCAACAATCGAAACGTCTCCGACACCGCGACACACATCAGCAAGCAACTCGAGCCCAAACGCGTGGATGCCGTCGTCGTTAGTTATCAAGATCTTCAACAGGTGTTTTCCCGTCTATTATGTCCCGTATGATTTGCAGTTCTTTGGTAAGATCCTCTATAGCCTCCGACTGCAGTGCGAACCGAGCTTCGAGCTTGAGGGAACCCGTGCGCCTATACTGTTCAATACGCTTGCGCGCGCCACCAATGGTGAATTTCTCGGTGTAAAGCAGGTTCTTGACCAGCATGATCAGCTCTATTTCGCGTCGCTGGTATACGCGATTGCCGGACCGGTTCTTGACTGGATTTAGAAATCGAAACTGCGATTCCCAATACCTGAGCACGTGCGGCTTGAGATCTGTGAGTTGGCACACTTCGCCTATCGAGAAGTACTCCTGAACGGGCTCCGAAACAGTCATGACCAGTTCTCCGGCTTCAAGCCGCGTTCCATCAGATCCCGCAATGCCTGCCTCGGCTCTTTCCCCTCGAAAAGAATCCGCTCTACTTCCATTGCAATTGGCAGCTCCACTCCCATTTTCTCTCCGAGCCTGACGGCTGCCCGCGTGGTACGAACACCCTCTGCCACCGTCACACGCTCCTTCAGGATCTCGTCGAGGGATCTTCCGGAGGCGAGTTCTTGACCGAGCGACCTATTTCGGCTCTGGGGTCCAAACGCGGTCAGGATCAAGTCGCCCATTCCGGCTAGACCTGCGAAAGTCATAGCATCGCAACCAAGCGCTTGCCCGAGACGTGCAATCTCCGCGAGGCCGCGAGTGATCAATGCTGCTTTGCTGTTGTATCCCAACCCCAGCCCATCGAGTAATCCGGAGGCGATCGCTATGACGTTTTTCAACGCGCCGCCGAGCTGCACTCCCAGCGGATCTGTACTAGTGTAGATGCGGAAATACTCGGATACCATCGCGAGCTGCACAGCCTCCGCTGCCGCCGAGTCCACGGAGGCGGCGACCACTGTCGTGGGATACCGCTTGCAGACTTCGTCCGCAAAGCTGGGCCCAGAAAGTGCCACGACTCTCTTGCCTGGCAACACCTCCTGCAATACATCGGTCATCGGTTTGAGCGTTTCGGTCTCGAGCCCCTTCGATACACTCACAATGAGGGGGGAGTGTGCTTCCAACTCCGATGCCATCTGTGTGGCAATCTCACGTACTGCATGAGATGGGCAGGCCGAAAGCACCAAATCGGCTTGGTGTAGTACATTCGAGATATCACCATGTGCCAACAAACCATCTTCCAACGAGAACCGGGGAAGAAACAGGGTGTTCTCATGTTGGGTGTTTATCGAATCCACAACCTCAGGCTCACGAGCCCAGATCTTGACGGTATGCCCTCGGCCCACAAGGAGGTTGGCGAGCGCAGTTCCCCAGCTTCCCGCACCAATCACGGCCACATTCATGAAGCGCCAATCCTCCATCGGCCAAAGCGGTGTTCCGTACCCAACGCAAGCCGCCGGACGTTGGTTCTATGTGTGAACAGGATAAAAACCGCCAACACCAATCCCACTCCGAAAGTGTAGACGTCATCGGGTGCCGCGAACCATGCCGCCGCCGGAAAGACAAGCGCCGCAAGGATTGAACCGACCGACACGTATCCAGTGAGTTTCACCGCAACTATCCAGACCACGAGACTCACCAGAAACGCTGTGGGCGCGAGAGCGACAACCGCCCCACTTGCCGTGGCAACACCTTTGCCACCTCTGAACCTCACAAACACGGAAAAGACATGTCCGAACACTGCCACCGCACCGAGAGTGATCGGGATCCAGGGTTCGCTGCCGGCATACCGCGCAAACAACGTTACAGGAATCACGCCCTTTGCAACATCAATCAGCCCTACCGGAATCGCGTACTTGAGGCCAAGCACGCGATAAACGTTGGTAGCCCCAAGGTTTTTGCTTCCAAGTTCGCGCAGATCCTTGCTGGCAAACGTCTGCCCGACGATGTAGCTGGTAGGCGTAGACCCAAGCACATAAGAAGCTAAGATCCAGAACACCAAACCCATTCAGCGTCCCCGCTTTCGCCGGAACCTGAGCCGAATCGGTGTTCCTTTGAAACCGAATGCGGCTCGGAACCCATGTTGGAGAAACCGACGATACGATTCAGTGACCACGTCAGGCCGATTCGAGACCACCGCGAACGTCGGAGGCTTTGTTCCAATTTGCGACGCGTACAGCAGCTTCACCTCTTTACCTGGTGTCTGCGGGGGTTGGTTGCGATTGATGAGGTCAGCGAGAACTTGATTCACCTCGGCAGTGCCGACTCGTACCTCTCGCGCCGCCGCAACTTCGAGGATTAGATCCAACACCTTCCTTACCCTCAAACCGGTTTCCGCTGATTCAAAAAGAAACGGTACTGCCCGGAGAAACGGCGCTCTTTCCTCTACTTCGCGTTGCCCTTTTGCCGCATTGCTGGCGTTCTTTTCATCAACAAGGTCCCATTTGTTCACAGCCACGATCAACCCGGTTCCGGCATCCCACGCCAAACGCGCTATCTTGAGGTCCTGCGCGTTGACGCCAGCCGTTGCGTCAACCACAAGCACACACACGTCCGCACGATCGATCGCTCGCCGAGTCCTCAGGGACGAATAGAACTCTATCTCATCCTCTACTTTCGATCGCCTGCGTAACCCCGCTGTGTCAATGAAGTTGAGCCTTCTACCATGGTACCGCAAGGGGGAGTCCACAGCATCTCTCGTTGTACCGGCCTCTGGAGCGACAACCGAACGTTCTTGGCCTAGCAAACGGTTCATTATTGACGATTTGCCCACGTTCGGGCGCCCGACAACGGCGACTTGAACGGCATCGTCAGGATCTGAGTCCTCCGCTTCTCCAGGCAACAACGACGCGAGTGCGTCGAGCAAGTCGCCGCTGGCTTTGCCCACCGCCGCCGACACCGCGAGGGGATCACCCAAACCAAGCTCGTAGAATGCCATAGCACTGCTGTCGTCAGGCAGTTCATC
Source organism: uncultured Gemmatimonadaceae bacterium (assembly GCA_964436395.1). GTDB lineage: Bacteria > Gemmatimonadota > Gemmatimonadetes > Gemmatimonadales > GWC2-71-9 > JBDGYW01. The sequence goes on from CAYTDU010000088.1 coordinate 3,337, forward strand.
AACCTTGTTGACTGCAAGCAGCACACGATCGCGATACGGTCGCAGGAGCTGAGCTACTTCCTGGTCGGCTGGATGCACTCCGACTTTGCTGTCCACAACGAATATGATCGCATCAGACTCTGCAATTGCCGCCTCAATCTGCTGCCTAATAGCCCCGGTGAGGGCGTCGTTGCCCACCGCGTCCCAGCCCCCCGTGTCGATCAACCAGAATTCACGTCCGCCCCAGTTGGCAGATGCGAAATTTCGGTCGCGCGTAACACCGGGCCTGTCATCGACTATGGCCCTGCGGCCACCCACAATGCGATTGAAAAGGGTCGACTTTCCGACGTTTGGGCGGCCTACGATTGCCACAGTTGGGATGCTCACTCGGCCTCCTCAGTAAATGCATCAACTAGCCAGAAGGAGGCTCTGACTTCTGAACAGCATTGAGCTTGCAGATCAGCAAACGACATATCGTCCAGGAACAGCCCATCGTCGTTCAGTGCCTCGGCCGGGATCAGCGCTACGTCTAAGTCTTCCCTACCCCTCAATGCGTCGGCAAACGCACCGCCCGGTAACAGGCCGGCAGTCGTCACCGAATGTCCAAACAAGTCGTTTTCCAACACAATCAGCTGGAATTCGGCCCGAGTTCGCGTCACTACGCTGGCAAGAATATCCGGAAATAGGGGCCCCATAGCGGTGCCTGTCACGATTCCGATGGTGGTATCTGCCAGATCTGCGGAGAACCCCTGTACCTTCTGACCGAAGTACCTGACCACCCCAACGCCATTCTCGAGCTGTTCGAAATGGTCGTACCTAGAAGCCGGAGGCATTGGCTCTCTCGCCTTCAAATACAGTTCATCCGAGCCGTACGCCCAATAGATGCCCCTGGCGTGTCGAGATCGGGCTGCCACTCGTTCGATGCTTGCAAGAGCCCCGCGGCATTCCTCGGGAGTTGGCATTCGAATAGAGGACTTATGATTCCGGCTTGTGAGACCCACTGGGACCACCGAAACAGACAGAACGACATCGTCCAACGCGTATAGGTCTTCCAGCGTTCGATCCAACTCCGGCCCATCATTGATACCCGGCTGCAGGACTATTTGTGTGTGAAATTCGATACCATGCCCCCCCAGGATGCGCAGCTGCTCCATGACATCCGGGGCCCGGGAGTTGCCCAACAAACGTCGGCGCACTCCAAGATCCGAGGCATGCACTGACACATACAGTGGGCTCAGGTTGTATTCGACGATTCGATCCATATCCCGCTGCTGGAGGTTCGTCAGGGTGACGAAATTCCCGTAACGAACCGACAGGCGGTAGTCGTCGTCACGAACATACAGCGCCCTGCGCAACCCTTTCGGATTGCCTTTGACGAAACAGAAATCACAACGGTTCGAGCACACGGATATTACTGGGGGAGCCAACTTCACACCTAGCGGTAGGCCTTCGGGCCTTTCGACTTCGAATTCGATAAGCTCACCCTCAGTGTTCTTGGCTAGTAGCGTGAAACTCTCGTCCGAAGTTAAATACTCCCAATCGAGAAAATCCTCCAACTCTCTTCCATTTATGGACACAAGTATGGTACCTGGCCCCAAGTCCAACTCGTGGGCCAGCGAACCCTCTTGCACCGACTCTACCTGAAGCATCACATGAACCGAACTCAAAAAGACACGAAGCAACGAGGCTAGATATCGATCCTCGTCAACCGGATAGACTTACGTCAAGCGCTTGAAGTTAATTGTCAGGTGCTGCTGCCGCCAATATGCAGTTGTTTGAGTTGGTAGGTGTTCAACAGAAACGCCCCCGTACTGTGAAGGAGCGCGAGCGAAGGGAGAGCGGGCGACCGGACTCGAACCGGCGACGTCCAGCTTGGGAAGCTGGCATTCTACCACTGAATTACGCCCGCGAAGAGGGCGAAGTATTATCACACTCCGCCCCCAGGTCAACTTCTCCTATCTGTCAGGAGCCGACCGTGTATCGCCAGGCAACGATTCCATCGCCCACTGCTCCCAAAGAGAATCTGCTAGTGGCACCAGCAGCGAGGGTTTCGGCCGCAACCGTGTCTGTTCCCACGACATCTCCTGCACCGTTCATGAACTCGAACGTCAGTTCACCAGTAGTGGTCTCGGCGTCATCGACCAAGTTGGTGAGTCTGCCGTGCAACTCATAACCACCATCGATCGGCCGAGCAATGTCAACGGAGACCTCGTACGCGAACGCATTCATCTCGTCCATTATGGCCACCGCACCATCGGCGTCTCCGGTCAACTGGAGAGCTGCTGCCTGCAATCTGCGTGGATCGCGATTCTGAGGATCCACCTCGATCAGACGCTCCGCAATGACGCCCATTTCGCTGACCGCGTTGTCGCGCTCAGCCTGCGGCCGCGCATCGTCGTTCGCCATCGCGAGATATGTATTGGAGAGATTGTACAACGCATCACGATGGTAGGGGTTGTTCTCTAGCCCCGCGACAAAAGCTCTCGCCGCCCTGGTGAACTCATCGGCGTTGAACATCTTCACACCGGCGTTGAATAGGTCGAGGGAGTTCATTTCTGCGGGATTGGCAAGCACCCCATCATATATGGCGAATGCGCGCTCCTGATCCCCAGCTTCTGCATACGCCTCAGCAAGACCGAAAACCAGATCGGTGTTCTCGGGGTCGACCTCTTGAGCACGTTGGTACCAAACGATAGTAGAATCCCAATCTTCTATCATGTGGTAAAGCGTCGCGATGTTTCCTATCGCTGCATTGTAATTCTCTACACGTGAAGTATCTGCGTTGCCCAACTTGACAACTTCCTTGAAGTAGTACAGCGCACTGTCCGTCTCGCCGTAGTCGGCATAAATGCTGCCCAGATAGAACAAAGCCACATTGGCACCATTCCAGATTGTCGCTGCGCCACTGAGTTCCTCTAGGGCACCGTCGTAATCGATCTGCTGCATCAGATCGATCCCACGATTCACCTGTGTCACCCAAGTTGAATGCCGATAGTATTCGATATCTTCGCCGCACGCGGGGACGGTAAACTCGACCTTTTGGAAGGCAGAATCGGCGCCAATAAAATCACCCGTCAGGATTCCATGGCGTCCCAACAAGTACCAAACCGACGGATTCTCGGCCTGGTCGGTGTTGACTGCCTCCATCAAGCTCGCACGAGCATCGCGAAGCAGCGTCTCCTTGGCGGCAGGATCAGTTTCCTCTGCCGCACCAGTCAGGTAGGTCATCGCCTGTCTGACGAGAAAATGCCCCATGTCCAGATCGCAGCTGGGCGCGCGGAATTCCTGCGTTTCGGCAGGATCCTGAGCCTCGAGTTGCCCTGCGACTAGCACAAGACCGAGGGCACAAGCAACACCGACGGTCAATCGATTCATCAGTCTCTCCTCTCCAACATCGTAATAGTTACAACCATAAAAGATAACTACCTATTCGCACAATTGTGACTCAGCTTGCCTTTCAGCGAGCCAAGCTACCTGCAATGCGGGAAGTCCGAGTTGCACCGACGCTTTGAGCACATCTTCATATTCGGCCTTAAGCCGAGCGCCGCCTGGCCCATCCCACACTTTGACTGATACCCCGCAACCACCTTCAAGCTCCACTCGGAACTCGCGTCGCAACAACGTGTTACGGAGCGCAGGCCAGCGGCGTACACCGGCGGTGGTGCTGTTGGCAAACAACGTCTGTATCACATCGTCCACCAATTCCGACGTCACCAACGCCTCGAGCCTCAGGCTCATCCGCCCCTTCTTACCGTAAGTCGGCCAAACCACACAATCCAACGCTCCGCGCGCAAAAACCGCTTGTCGCAGAGGCTCTACGTACTCTGGCTGGAGATCGTCGATATCAGTAGCAACGATCTCCACCGTGCCCGCTTCCTCCGCTCCTTCAGCGAGAATCAGCCTGAGGGCATTCGGATATTCCTTTGGATCGCGCCCTCCCGCACCCCAAGAATTCTGTCTTACGCGCCATCGCGGGGGTGGCGCACCTCGAGACAGTACCCGAATCAGAGTCGCTCCCGTAGGTGTTGTGGCCTCACCCACGACTGGCGCAGCAGAGCTGACAGTCACGCCCTCGAGCAGAGTGGCGGTCGCGGCCGCCGGAACCGGCATCTTCCCATGAGCCATCTTCGCCCACCCCGTGCCAACGGCTACAGGTAGATTGTACACCCCACTTACTCCAAGCCGCTCGAACCCTTCGATCGCCCCGACTATGTCCAGCACTGCATCTATCGCCCCGACTTCATGCAGATGCACGTCTTCAGGCGACACACCGTGTGCCCTTCCCTCGGCTTCGCCAACCAAGTGGAACGCGGCAGTCGCTTTTTCGATCACAGTATCAGACAGCGGCGCCTCACGTATCAGCTGCTTCAGCTTCGCTACCGTTCGTCCATGATGGTGGCCATGGTCCGATTCCGAGTGGTCGTGAGGTATCTCGAAATCGACCTTTGTCGCGGCTAGCGAACACCGTTTCACCTTCTCGATCTTCACCGAGACGTTGGGGAATCCGAGGCGCACCGGTAGCTCGCGGAGCCAAGTGGGGTCGCCACCAAGATCCACTAGCGCACCGAGCGTCATGTCTCCCGATATCCCAGCGAAGGGATCGAGTATTGCGATCAAAGTCAGCTGACCGCGCCTCCGAATATCGGTTTTATCTGAATCGAATGCCAGTCGGCAATGGCGTTGAAAATGGCACTGCTTGCGTGCTCTGCCAACCCCCAAATTCTCACAACGCGCCGATTGCCTCAGCTAGGTATTGAGGTGCTCTAGGATACGTTCAGCCAACTCGACCGAGAACCCCTTCAATGCAGCAATCTCTTCCGTGCTCGCCAAGCCTATACCAGCCGGGCTGCCGAACGCCTCCAACAACATCCTGCGTCTCTTCTCACCTATACCAGGTATCTCGAGCAACTGCGATGTGAGGGTACGTTTCTTTCTCCGTTTGCGCGTGTACGCAACTGCAAAACGATGAGCCTCGTCCCTTGCACGCTGCAACAGTCTCAGAGAAGGTGCACGACGCGGAAGTTTCACTCCGTCCGGCTTGGCTGGAAAAAAGATCTCCTCATCTCGCTTCGCCAGGCTCACTATCGGTACGCCACTCGAGTCACAGGCATCGAGTGCCCTCTTCGCAGCCGAAAGCTGCCCTTTTCCCCCATCGATCACAAATAAGTCGGGCAACGGCCGCCCCTCACTTGCTCGCCTCACCAAGAAGCGATGCATCACCTCGTGTATCGCAGCATAGTCGTCCGACTGCCCTTCGCCTTTGATCTTGAATCGCCTGTATTCGCTCTTCTTTGGCCTCCCCGCCTCGAACCAAACCAAAGAACCCACGGTATCCCGCGCTTGGCTGCTCGTGGAGATATCGATACAGACGATGTTCCTGGGCAGGGTGGTAAGACCAAGGTCCCGCCCCAACGCATACACAGGATCCTCGGCCCGCTCATCAGTCTCGAGAGATTCAATCCGAAAACTCTCCAGTAGGTTCCGTGCGTTTTGATCGGCAAGCTCGACGAGCCTCCGTTTTGATCCTCGCGATGGTACTGCGAGTTCGGTTTCGGGCATCAAACCCGAAACCGATGCCGGCGATTCCGGCGCAAACGGCAGCACAGCCAAACGTGCACGAGCTTCTTGCTTTGCCGGTGAGGCATAGTGTTGAACCAGGAATGCGCTCAGTACGTGGGCGTCATCCTCGTCAAGGAGGTTGCGCAGGAATCGGTGTTCCGATGCCACGACCTTTCCATTCCGGATGCGCAGCATCACCCCTACCGCATCATCACCGTCGCGCGCGTACCCGATTGCATCGGCGTCCCCGCCCTCAACGAACTGCACGCTTTGGGGCTGTTCAACCTGATCGAGCCATTTCAGTGAGTTCCTGATCTCGGCCGCGCGCTCAAATTCCAACTTCTCGGCGGCACTTTCCATGCTCTCCCTCAGCCGCGCTCTGACCTGGATCGTCTTGCCCTCTAAAAACGCAATGACGTTGTCTATCATCTCGCCGTATTGGGTTCGATCTTGGTATCCGACGCATGGCGCCAGGCATCTGCCAATCTGATAATCGAGACAGGGTCGGTCCGGAGCATCTTCGGGGAGCGCGTAGTGACACGACCGCACCGTAAAGACACGGCGTATGGTCCGTATCGTGCGTCGGAGAACCGTCACATCAGTGTACGGGCCGAAGTAGCGCGCATTCTGCAAATCGAGCCGCCGCAACACCAGCACTCGTGGAAATGGTTCGCCCACGGTCACCGCGACGTGCGGATAGCTCTTGTCATCACGTAGTTGGATGTTGAACTGGGGGCGATGCTCCTTGATCAGGTTGTTTTCCAACAGGAGCGCTTCCGACTCTGAGTTGACCACGATCGTCTCAAAGTCGGCTACGAGCCTGAGAAGCATTCGGGTCTTCGGACTCTGGTGGTAGTCCGGGGTGAGGTAGCTGCGGATCCGTTGGCGCAAACGCTTGGCCTTGCCGACATACAAGACGTTGCCTGTCCTGTCCTTCCAGATGTACACGCCAGGAACGTCTGGGAGCGAGTCAATGCGAGTCGCAATCGGACTAGGAGGAACGGTACCCATTCTCCTCCCTACCTCGTGCGTCGTTTTCTCAGTGACGCTACAATACGCCGCGCTTCGGGGTGATTCAGTGCCAAAGTCACGCAGGCGTATGCGACTGTGAAGACACTCACGGCACAAAGCGCCTCAACCCAGATATGACTTTCGGCGAGAATTCGCGCTACTTCATTGCTCAACACTGCAGCTATTATGGCTGCCAACGCCGAAATGAAGAACGATTTAACGTCCTTACGCAAGATGAATGAGCCAAGGCGCCGTTTGAGCATTGAGGAGTTCAACACCACGTTCAGGTATGCCCCGGTAGCAGCGCCCAGCGCAATTCCGGCAGCCCCCAATACCTGCATCAACCCAAAAGCCGAGACGGCCGACACGACCACTGCCGCGATCGCAATGCGAACTGGAGTCTTTGTGTCGCCCAACGCATAGTGCCCGGAGGCAAGCAACTTGATAGATGTTTGGGCGGGTACTGCCAGAGCATAGGCAGCTAGGATGCCTGCCACGAACGCCGTATCGCTGCTGTCAAACGAGCCGGTTTCAAACAAAGCGCCCACGATCTGCGATCCCAGCACTGCGAATGCAAATGCCGACGGCACAACGAAGAACACCACCTGGCGAAATCCCTCGCCAAGACGCGCTCTCAATGCCTCATTACCTGCACCGACGGCATCTCGACTCAACTCGGGAAGCGCTACCGCGGCAACACCGACCCCGAAAAGCGAAACCGGCAGTATTGCAATGAGTTGAGCAAATCTGAGGGCAGCCACGGACCCAGGCGGAAGCAGCGATGCCAATTGAGTGTCTACTACGCTCGATATCTGGACTACTCCTGCGCCGAACACCACAGGGATCCAGGCGCGTATTACGTTGCGAACACCGGGTGTTTCTAGACTGAGTCCAAATCGTATCCCGCGAACGAGCGGTATCACAGTCGGCATTTGCACTACGATCTGCAGCACTGCACCTAGAACAGCGCCCCATGCGAGAGCGACCACCAATTGCTCGCCCAACAAATATCCGCCCAGCCCTACGAGAGTCGCAATCTGAGCGATATTCCAGACCGACGGAGCCGCATACGAGAGGAAGAACCGCCGGTGTGTGTTCAACACACCCAGGCACCATGCAGACAGTATCAAGGCGCCTGACATAGGGAAGAGAATTTTGACTAGCGTTATTGTCAGGTCACGTTTATACCCGGAGAAGCCCGGGGCGGCGATGTCTGTAATTATCGGTGCAAGCAGGAAACCCAACAGCGCCGCTCCGGCTGTCAGCAGCACGAGAATCGAGGCGATGGTACCCGCCAACCGCTTTGCACGTTCGGTGTCGCCGCGCTCGATCATACCGGCGTAGACCGGAATGAAAGAAGCAGACAATGTCCCTTCACCCAGGAGATTGCGGATCACGTTAGGGATCTTCATCGCTGCGCCAAACGCATCCGCCTCGACGCCTATTCCGAAACACTGCGCAAACACGCGCTCCCGAACGAAGCCGAGAATGCGGGTGATCAGAATACCTGCCCCGACGCGAGCTACGTTGCGCCCCTGCGCCCGGTCCGGTTGACTGTTACTCAGAAGAATTCCCAGGTGGAGTATCTGGGGGAGCGAGCTTCCGCCCCATATCGCGTCGATCGCGGTCGTCCAAGAGCCGCTGGACAAATTCTGTCTCACTCTGCAGCGCTTCGATATCGCCGGCCATCTGGGAAAGTTCGTCTTCGATGGCCCGGATCCTGTCGATCACTTCACCAAGCTTCACAGGATCGGTTCCGTGAAAATACCCTTTCACGACGGGCGAGTTCAGCACGATCGCGAGCGTTGGGATCATCAGCGCAATGAATAGGAGCAGAAAGCCCATTACCCAAAACATTGTGAGATACTATGCCCCGCCTGAACCGGTTTCAAGTGTGTCAGCCCACTCCATACATCGCTCGAAGACAGCATCGATGAAATCGTTGCCATAACGGACCAAAAAGTGTGTGATGTTGAAGACTCGCTCTTGCGGCTTTCCCATTGGGAAGAGGCTCGCCCTCGCGTTACCTAGTTGCCGAACTGTCGTCTCGTTCTGCGTTTTGACGTGCCGCATGACTCGCTTCTCCACGTTATTCAACTCGCGGAGCGCTCCTTTTTCGGCCGCAACGACCAGCTTCTGCAATGCAGTATCAACATCCGCAACTGCGCCTGCTAGCCGACCGTAGTCTCGCTGTACTGTCTCCTGTACTGTACGCAGTGCGTCAGCCACGGACTTGGGCAGCTGGTCCTTCAGAACAAGGGCCTCCAGCTGACCGTCCGGGAGACAGAGGTCGTCGATTCCG
>CAYTDU010000089.1:0-12072 GCA_964436395.1 uncultured Gemmatimonadaceae bacterium
GGACGATCTGACGGTCGAAGAAGCGCAGAAACTGGTACGTCGTAGGAAGGCGATGTTTCACCACCAGCTTTACGTGGTGGACCGTGCGAAGCGCTTGCTTGGTTACATCCACGTTCGCGACTTGGTGCGGTCTCCCGGCAAGGAACCGGTCGCGAGCGTGATGCGGCCGCCTTCGGTGCAGATCAGGGCAGGCGCTAGCTTGGCGAGCAGTCTATCCCACCCGGCATGGCACCAAATGGACGCAATTCCCGTGGTCGACACGACAGGAGTTCTGTTGGGTGTCCTGCGGCACAGACAATTGAGACGGCTGCAGTCTTCTCGGAGTAGTGGTGCGTTAGCAGACACACTTTTCGGTCTTTCGGAACTCTACTGGATGGGTCTCTCCACTCTCATGTTACCGGCTGCGACACGAGGTACTGGTAGCGCACCTGGACCAAGGAGCGTGAATGGAGCGGGACATGGCAACTAGGCATAGTGTAATCGAACGAGCCCTCACCGAGAGATTCGCCGAGCTGTATCCCCATGAGATTGCCCGATTCACGGAAAAGATCGGCATCTCAGATGCGACACAGGTAATCGAATCGCTTCAGCCCAAACAGGCCGCGAGGGTTTTCTCCCGGCTCCCGGCTGATATCGCCGCTGAGACCTTGTCGACACTAGCTCATGAACCATTCCGAAAACTCAGTGCACAGCTGGATGCCGGAATGCTTGCTGCGCTTTTGGCACGCCTCGACGAGGAGAGCAGAGCGGACAGACTCGGTGCGCTCAGCGACGCACAATCTGCCGAGTTGCTCGAGCTCATGACTTATCCCGCTGACTCGGCGGGTGGAATCATGGACTCGCGCGTAGGAGTGTTCAGGCCTGATTCAACCGTCAGGGAGGTCGTGAGGCGAATACGCGCGTCAAGACGTGCGCGCATCTCGGACGTGTTTGTCGTTAACGAAGACGGGCGATTGGCTGGGGCAGTTGCGGTGCAGGACCTGGTTCTGGCGCGTCCCTCCGACACCCTCGAGGGACTGATACGCATCTCCGGGGTAAGCGTTGCCGCTACTGCGTCCCGCGAGGAAGTGCTGGATGTGTTGAATGAGTCCAAGGTGCCCAGTCTGCCGGTAACAGACTTCGAAGGCCGGGTCATCGGAGTCATCCGACAGGACGCATTGATTGCGGCAGCTCAGGCAGAAGCGACCGCCGATGTTCAGACGATGGTGGGAGCGAGTAGAGACGAACGGGCTCTCTCCAAAGTCTCCTTTGCGGTTCGCCGCAGACTGCCGTGGCTTCAGGTGAACCTGGGAACAGCGTTTCTGGCGGCTGCAGTAGTTGGGTTATTTGAGGACACGATCGCACAGTTCACCGCGCTTGCCGTGTTGCTTCCAGTAGTAGCCGGCCAATCCGGCAACACTGGATCGCAGGCACTTGCGGTGACCATGCGTGGTCTCGCCCTTCGAGAGATTCGCGCTCGCCATTGGCTCCGAGTGAGCCTCAAGGAGGTCGCAACAGGTGCAATTAACGGTGTAGCTGTAGCGTTGGTCACAGGGCTAGCCGTGTATGTATGGAGCGCTTCGCTCGGGCTCGCGGGAGTGATAGCCATTGCCATGGTGTGCTCGATGGCGATTGCCGGACTGGCGGGAGCATCGATACCGATCGTGCTGGCGCGCCTCGGGCAGGATCCGGCTCAGTCGTCGTCCATAATCCTGACAACGGTGACTGATGTCGTTGGGTTCTTCAGCTTCTTGGGGTTGGCCACAGTTGCAGCCGGTCTCTTGTAGAATCGTGGAGAGAACAACGGCTTGAACGTCAGAGTATCACGCAGACATTCCCTTCGCCGGGTAGCGACTCAGTTCTTTTTCCGTGCCGACGCGAACACTGGTATCTGCTTTAACCGAATACGAGAGGTGAACTGGATTGTGACGGACGACATCTCAACGCGAGCGGTCTCGCCACCGATTGAACGTCACCCGTGCCGTGGTGAATCCCCGCCGGTTACAATCCCTCCTTCGTAACCTGAATACTGCTAGCGAGATCGTCGCGCAATCTTTCATCGACCTCGTCCAGCTTCTGAGTCGCGATGGCCTCGCGGATCGGCTCCACCCCGGATGGTGGTATCGCCATGTGGCACACCGGGTCTCCCGGTTTAACGGCGGGAAGTGTGGTCATCCCCAACACGATTCCCGAAACGGGCGAACAGAGCACATTCTGTTCCTTGCCAAGCAGGTCTGAATTGGTCGCGAGCGCCTGATCCTTGTCGACCACGTCTCCGGGGGACACGTGATACTGCAACAGTCCTCCCCGTTCAGCACGCACCCACTTCGTCTTGTCGATCCGCACCTGATAAGCCGGAACCTGTATTTCCCCAGTGATCATGCCAAGACTCTTGAGTACGTTCGCCACTCCCCGCGTTCCTATGTCTACTACGGCAGGCTCAATCTTCCACACCTCCCCCGCCTCGAGGATAATGGTCGGGCAGCCCGCCTCGAGGCAGGAACGTCTTAGCGAACCTTTCGGCCCTTTGCTGTTTACTACGAGTTCGCATCCGAACGCCCAAGCCAGGTTTTCAGTGGCCTGATCTGTAAGGTCAGCCCGCACGTTGGCGAAGTTGGTGCGCCTCAACGCTGCGGAATGGAGGTCGATACCGAAATCGCATCTCTTCAACACATCGAAGATCGCGCCCGCATAACGCCGCGCCATGCTTCCCGTGGACGAACCGGGAAACGAACGATTCAGGTCGCGTCGATCCGGCAGGTAGCGCGCGTGACGTTCGAATCCAAGCATATTCACTACTGGAATCAGGACCAGCGTACCCGACTCGAGCACGAATTGTGGGCTCAGCATCAACTCACGGACGATGCCCGTACCGTTCAGTTCATCGCCATGTACGGCAGCGGTTACGAACACCGCGGGCCCGGGCTGTTCCGCCCTTATTACCTTGAACGGGAGGTATAGAGGGAGGCCCGCGTAACTCGCCGACACCTCCAGTTGCAGGTCCCTACTCTCTCCCAGCGCAATCCGTTCTCCAGCGAATGCGAAGTCGTTTTCCGGACTCTTCACGTGTCGTCTCCCGAATTCTCCGTGGGCACCACGACTTCCGGTGGCAGCTTCTTTGGTCTTTGGCGGCGTTTTCTCGGCGGCAGGAGATCCTTCATCGTCTCGCGCTTCCCGAAACAAACTAGGCGATCCCCACTAAAGATCTCGCGACCGGGGTTCGGATTGGATATGACCACTGTGTCGCGATGTATCGACAGCACGATGATGTCCCTTTCCTTCAGGCGGGAACTCCCGATAGTCTTACCGACAAGCGGCGATTTCTCACCGATATAGAGTTCACTGACACCGTATTTCTTGCTAACAGAGAGTTTCTGACGCACATCGAGTTCCGGGAAGCTCACGCCCTCCGCGACGAAGTCGATGATAGCGCCCGCGACATCGAGGCCGCTCGAACCCTCTATCCCCTCCAATCCTGGAGAGGAGTTGACCTCCATCACCTGGGGACCATCGGCCCCTTCGAGCATATCCACTCCCGCTACCTGGAGCCCCATGATCTGAGCCGCCTGAATGGCGGTCTTTTCGTAGACGCGATCCAGTTGGATGGATTCAGTCACACCACCACGATGAACGTTGCTGCGGAATTCCTGACCCTGAGCCACCCGCCTCATCGCGGCAACTACCTGGTCGCCGACCACAAATGCGCGAACGTCCTTACCCTTGCTCTCGGCCACAAACTTCTGGATCAGCACGTTTTGTTTCGCGCTCTGCAGCGTCTCGATTATCGCCTCGGCGATCTTGAGAGAGTCAGCCAGAATCACGCCAACCCCTTGGGTGCCCTCCAATAGCTTGATGATGATCGGCACTCCGCCAACGCGTTCGATCGCCGGTAGCACGTCGTTCTTGTTGCGAACGAACTCGGTGGCCGGTATACCAACGTCGTGTTTGCTCAGCACCTGAAGGGCGCGAAGCTTGTCGCGAGAATTGGCAATGCCCGCAGAAGAGTTCGCACAGAACACGCCCATCTGCTCGAATTGCCTCACTACAGCGGTGCCGTAATATGTGATCGAGGCACCGATCCGTGGGATTACGGCGTCGTAACTAGACAACGTTTTACCACGATAGTAGAGGTCGGGAAACTTATGTTCGAGGGAAATGGCGAACTGAAGAGTGTCCAGCACGATCGCCTTATGCCCCCGGTGCCGAGCAGCGTCCTTCAGTCTTTGCGTGCTGTAGCACTTCGGGCTCCGAGAGAGAATTCCCAACTTCACGGATTCACCTTCGCTTTCTTCTTACGATGCTTCCGAGGTGCACCAAGTAGATATTTCTTGCTCGCGTCGACGAGGAAGTCGCCCTCGAGAGCCTTCCGTCCAATCAACATCCGGCACGTCATGTTGGCCCGCGACACCAGGCTGGTTTCGATGACCTTGGTCACCGAACCGATTTTGATCTTCGCTTCCACAACGTAGCGCTTCTGCTGATGACCACTGCTGGACCGAACTCGGCTAGTGCGAACAACCTTCGCTTCGGCTGCAACTTTTTTTGCGGGCTTCTTGCGACTCAACACGACATTGAAACGAATCCTGTCGTTGGGCAGCTCCGCAACGTCGTCGACGTGGAGGGCACAAGTACGCGCGCCCGTGTCTATCTTCGCCTGGATGCCGGCGATCTTCCAATCCGGAAAGGCCACTCGCTCGCGCCATCCGATCGTTCGTTTCTTGTGATGCGACACCAGTTGTTCCTCAGAGTGGTGGTGTGACTCACGCTCCGTGTCGGCCCCGTCGAACACGGACACTACTAATCGTCTAGGAAAGTGATGCCATCGGCAAGGTGTCGCACTGGCCGGAATACACGTTTCAGATTCACCGATTGGGAAAGACCGGCGATTGGCTCCGGTGATGTTATGTCCAGCCGATGCGTCGGACCGTTTGGCCCTCCCCGTCACGGCTCGAAGTCGGTAGCGATCATCAATTCCTTGAGCTGTCGTTCCGTGCCCAGTGCGATCAGGACATCTCCCGGTTCTAATCGCATGTCGCCGGGTGGGTTGGTGACCATGGTACTTCCGTCCGAGCGGCGCACCGCCAACACGTTCACCCCGGTCTTCTGGCGCACTCTCCCCTCCGAAATTGTCTTGCCCTGAAGGCTGCTTCCCGGCCAGACTATGCATTCCTCGAGGCGGAGTTCCAATTCGCCCGAGTGCATGACGACGTCGAGAAAATCCGCCACACCCGGATGTAGAATCTGTGTGGCGATCCGCCGACCGCCGATCGTGTAAGGTGACAACACGTGGCTCGCCCCACCGCGCAATAGTTTCGTATGTGTCGCAGGCTGGTTCGCGCGGGCGACTATTACCAGATCGGGTCGTAGGGCGTGAGCTGATACCGTAACGAATAGGTTCGTCGGATCGTCTCCCGTGACCACCACCAGTCCGGCGGCGGATTCGAGGCCCGCCCGCATCACCACATCGTCGTCCGCCGCATCGCCCTGAACGAACAGTAGATTCTGCGTATGCATTTCTTCCGGTTGGCTTGGATCGATCACAACACAGGTCTTGCCCGCCGCGCACAGGCTATCGACTACCTGCCGTCCGACCCGCCCATAACCGCACACGATGTAGTGGTGCTCGAGGTTCCCGATGCTCTTCTGCATACGCTGCCTCCGCAATGTCCCGTGCAGCTCGCCGCTAATGATGTGTTGGCTGATGGCGCCGATCAGGTAGGCTACGACGCCGACACTCGATACTATCAAGGCGGTGGTAAAAAGGCGCCCTTGAGGAGAGAGGGCTCTGACTTCGCTGAACCCAACCGTGGACAGAGTAATCACGGTCATGTACAGTGACTCGACGAACGTCCAGTGTTCGATCAGCATGTAGCCCGTGGTTCCAGCGGCCAGCACAAAACCAAGCGCGATGCCGAGTCGGACCACACGACTGCGAATCACCGTTGCCGGACTCATCGGAAAGGGCAATGGTTTCGTCCTCGAATGGTGTCTTGCTCGAAGCTAGCACTTGTGCTGAGGCCGCGGGGGGGGGCATGATCGTCTTAAGTCATCTCGCGGTGATCGGCAGAGCTGTTAGATAGGTCATCGCCACCATCTCACCCGCCGCCCACGCACGTCCACGTGCAGGTACGGACCGTGCCTCGGGTTCGCGCGGTACGTACCCAGACCACCTAGGTACACGGCGTAGTCCGCCTTCGATGCTTCGCGGTCGGCGATGCGGTACAGGATTCTCACGTCCTCAATGTTGCTCACGCCGTCACCATTGATGTCATCCATGTAACCGTCGCCGTCCTCGTCGATGTAGATGTCGGCGGCCGCCCCCCAGACGTGGCGACTAAGTGCCACGTTGCCGATGGAACGATTGTAGAACGGTGTCCGGTAACCGCTCATCACGAAGAAGGTTTCCGCATGATACCCGGCCGCGTTCACGCGCTCGAGCAGGTACTCGAGCTTGTTCAAGAGGAGCGGATCGAGCACGAGATACTTCGGGTAGCCGCTCCGCTGTTTACAGACGAACTGGCCCAGCCTGAAATGTGGTGAGACGAAAACGTCGAGGTTCTCGGGAGATATTTCTATGAAACCTTCCGGCCGGCGATATATGGGTCGTGGTGGTCTCGGGTAGCGTCCAATTCGATAACCGTTCAGCAACTCGCCTTCGAGACGCGCGCTCGGCACAGTAATGAAGACATTCATCACGATCGAGTCGGGGCTGTCCGTGCGCAATACGGTGAGTCTTTGGAGCCCATGGCGTACCGGTGCGGTCCATCGCCAGGACCCGTCTTCGCTTCCTATCTCCGCCCCGTCAGGCAGACGGAGCGTGAAGCGCTGATCTCTTCGGCGGTTCGCGATCGTCAGAGTCAGTGTCTGTGCGGGATTAATGGCAACGGTCTGAATGTTGTAGCTGTATTCTGCCCTGCCGACTCGGATCGCAAAGCTGGCCCGCTCAGGTCGATAGTG
This sequence comes from uncultured Gemmatimonadaceae bacterium, assembly GCA_964436395.1. GTDB lineage: Bacteria > Gemmatimonadota > Gemmatimonadetes > Gemmatimonadales > GWC2-71-9 > JBDGYW01. The sequence continues at coordinate 6,937 of CAYTDU010000089.1, forward strand.
ACCGTTATGCTCCGTCTGAGATCTTGGCTGATCGGCGAACGAGTCGGTCGTCGGCTCCTGGCGATCTGTATGCCCGTTCGGCACAACCACGGCAAGAGAGACGAGCAGTGCCGCAGGCGCTTTTGTGCACCTGCGAACCGTCCACAAAGTCCACATCATCCGTCACCCGGAGGCTCAGACAAGAGGGCGGTCAACAACCGCTCATCACGGCGGTATATGTCGTGTCTGAAATGGATGGTTCCGTCTTCGTTCGCCCACGCGGTCCAGTACAGGATGTGCACAGGGACCGGATTCGGCAGCGGTACTGTGGTTTCCACTCCAGCTGTCGCTGCTGCCGTAATGGCGCTCAAATCCCACCCCGGTGTGTCTCCAAGCAAGTACACGGCGAGTTCCATCGCTTGCTCCAAGCGAATGCATCCCGAGGAGAAGTCCCGTTGCGCACGGGCGAATAGATCGCGAGATGGCGTGTCGTGCAGATACACGTTGTGTCTGTTCGGTAGCATGAACTTGACTCGGCCGAGCGCATTTTGCGCGCCAGGATCCTGCCTGAGTCGGTAGGTGAACGACTGAGGCGTCACACTCCGCCAATCCACTGTGGCCGGATCGATCTCCCTGGCGTCCGCTCCCCAGTTTTCGAACACCCGCATGCCCACGCGTGAGAAGTATTCCGAGTCGTTTTGCTGCATGGGTACCTGGTCCAGCACGGCCAGTGAATGGGGAACGTGCCAGAACGGACTGAAGACGAGATATCTGAGTGGTGCGGTGAAGGCGGGAGTGCGGCGATACGTGCGCCCGACAACGACTCTCATGGCCAACACCACCTGCATACCCTCGAACACTTCGAGCTCGAATCCGGCGGCGTTCACAATGATGTGGCGCTCGCCGAGGTCCTGGGATAACCATCGCCAGCGTTCGAGGTTGAGCTCGAGCTGGCGGATGCGTTCCTCGACAGGCACGTTGAGCGCCGCGAGCGTGGCGTTGCCCAGTACTCCGTCAAATTCGAGGCCGTGCCGGATTTGAAAGCGAACGAGCCCGGCAACCGTCAAGCTGTCCAACAGGTCGCTGTCACCGGCGGTCGCAGCACCCATGTCGCCCACCAGCGCGAGGCGCTGTCTGAGCGCCGGTATCCGGGCGTCTTGGTCACCCAGAACCACCCTCGATCCGTCAGGAATTGTTTGCCAACCGCCGTGAGCGGCGATGTCCTTGTATCGGGCCAGCGCTTCCTTCAGCCTCTGATAACCTTCATGCCGTGGCAGCAGCTGCCGCAGGCCGGTCGCTGGTCCGTCAGACGACAGCGAGCGCTCCAAGAGTGCCGCCAGATCAGCCTCACGGCGTGTAGCGTGCCACTCGGGGTCGATCGTCTCAGGATTCACTCGTCCCGACAAGAGGTGAGCGCCGTATACCAGGAACGCATCGGTGAGCAGCAGATCCAGGTCGGCGAGCATGGACGCAGCTTGTGATTGTCGAGACCTCTGACGGTTTGAGGCCACCGTAACAAGGCGCTGGATCTCCTCGAGATGGTAGTCTGCGGCGCGAAGGCCCTCATTCCCCGCTGTCCGGAGAGCTTCCAGAAGCTCTCCAGATGCCGGACGCAGCCGGTTCCCATCACTCCATGCTGGCCGAAAAACACGCTGCACGTAGAAGCGAGGCAGGGTGTTTGACGCGTAGAGGTGTTCGCCCTGAGCCATCATGCCGGCGTTGGGATCCGCCGCCTCGATGCGGCGCCTGATGTGATCGGCCACTGTATCAGGAGACGTTTCACCGTACTGACGGCCGCCGAAGCTTATCAGTATCAGTGTCGCGCTAAGAAAAAACGTCTTCGTCACGTTCTTGTGATTAGGTAAGAGAGATCTACCCATAAACCAACCCACAATCCTTACATTACGCTGTTTCACCAATCACGAACGACCGCGATTATCTCCATTGGATTTTACTTGACATAAAGCTTGACGTCAAGCTAACTTCATTTCTTTGATGCTGTGGAATGCCGTGTTCGATTCTGATCGTAAACGATGATGACGTTCTCTCCGCCCGTCTTCATGCACGCTCGAGAGGATCAGCAACCACATGAATGAGGCGCAATCGCTGCTCGCGGGCGGCCGCTTTCTTGAATCACTCGGAGAATATGAGCATTGCATTGTGGAAGAACCGAGCTACGCCGCGGCGTGGGATGGCATGGCCCAGACATATGAATCGCTTGGCGAATTTAACAAAGCGGACCGCTGCAGGGAGTCGGCGAACAAGATCCGTGCGATGATTGTCTGATGTGCTCCGCGGCGATTGCTCACGGCTATCAATCTACCCTTGTTGCTATTTAATTCTTGTTTATGTCAGACAATAGCACAGAGACAAACGGCCAGACAGCGATCCCAGTTTTGCCTGAGAGTATAGGAGGCCTGGCGGACGTCGCCACCAACCTCTCTTGGTGCTGGAATCGCCAAGCTCGAACCCTGTTCGCAAGGGTCGATCCCATTCTCTGGCGAATGACTCGCCACAATCCCATTGCATTGCTTCAACAGGTGGATCAGACCCTCATCGAGCAATGCTCCAGGGACCCGGAGTTCCTCCGAATGTACGACACCGTATTGGCGGAGATGGAGAGAGAAAACACCAATGCCGATACGTGGTTTGCTCAGGCGTATCCCGAACTCGAGACGGGGCCGGTGGCATACTTCTCAGCTGAATACGGCCTCCACAACTCGGTTCCCATCTATTCGGGTGGGCTTGGCATTCTCTCTGGAGACCACTGCAAAGCGTCGTCAGACCTTGGCGTGCCGTTGGTGGCCGTTGGTCCATTTTATCATCGTGGTTATTTCGATCAGAAGCTTCGGCCTGATGGCTGGCAGGAAGACGGCGACGACAGATTCAACACGGGCTTGACGCCTATCGTGCCGCTGAAAGGCGCAGGCGGCGAGCCTCACCTCACAACGCTTATAGCCGATGGCAGGACGATCCACGTAGGTGCCTGGAAGATGATGGTCGGTCGGGTGGCGGTCTACCTGCTCGACACGAACCTGGAAGAGAACCATCCCGACGATCGTCTGTTGCTGCACAAGCTCTATGCGGGCGGCCCGGAGCTGCGTTTGCGGCAGGAATGGATACTCGGCGTCGGTGGTGTCCGAGTGCTCAGGGCTCTCGGTATTAAACCCTCTGTCTGGCACGCTAACGAAGGCCACGCCGCGTTCATGCCGGTTGAGCGCGTGCGTGAGTTCACGGTAGGGGGCGCTGCCTTCGACGAGGCCGTGCAACGCGTACGTACCTGTGGCGTGTTCACAACTCACACCCCCGTTCCGGCCGGTCACGACACGTTCACGCTCGAGCAACTGGAGCACTGTACTGGTCCGGTGTGGGACGAAATGAGCACGACGAGGGAGAAATTCCTCCAACTCGGCCACCACCCCGGATTGGACTCTGCACGCTTCCATATGACCGCGACGGCGATTCGGTTGTCGAGTCGGGTCAACGGCGTTGCGCGCAAACACGGAACAACATCCAGGCAGATGTGGCAGTGCCTTTGGCCCGGAGTCGAAGTCGACGACGTGCCCATAGGCTACGTGACAAACGGAGTTCACCTGGCCACCTGGATGTCGAACCTGCTCATGGACCTGCTCGACGAACATCTCGGCACTGATTGGGGAGCGCGTCTGGACGAATCGGGAATATGGGACGGTGTCTTGTCGCTCGATAATGACCGGTTGTGGTCGGTGCACAACGAACGCAAACAGCGCCTGCTCAACTTCATCGACGACGAGGCGCGGCGGCGCTGGCGCGAAAGCTGGACAGAAGCATCACAGGTAGTGAGCGCAGGCACACTCCTCAACCCGGAGAAGCTGACCATCGGTTTTGCACGGCGATTCGCGACCTACAAGCGAGCCGACCTGATATTCCGCGATGCTCAACGGCTCAAGCGACTTCTGACTGACTACTGGCGGCCGGTCCAGTTTATATTCGCCGGCAAGGCCCACCCCGCGGACGACGACGGCAAGCGTGTGTTACAGAAGGTCCATTCCGTCGCGCGCGATTCGCAGTTTGAAGGACGAGTCGCTTTCCTAGAAGACTACGACATGCACATCGCCCACCGGTTGGTAGAGGGCGTCGACCTTTGGCTCAATCTGCCGCGCGTACCGTTGGAGGCCTGTGGCACCAGCGGAATGAAAGCGGCCTTGAATGCCGTACCGCAAGTCGGCACAGCCGACGGATGGTGGGCCGAGGGTTACACGGGCAAGAACGGCTGGTTGATCCCAGAGGCACCCGAAGGCGAAGACGTGGACGCTTGGGACGCCGAGCATCTCTACAAGTTGTTGGAAGAGGACGTCGTGCCACTCTACTATGAGCGCGACAAGAGAGGTATACCCGTCGGCTGGATCGAGCGAATGAAAAACGCACTGGCGATCGCTGGCAGTCATTTCACCGCGCGATACATGGTTCAGCAGTACGCGAAGGACTACTACGTCCCCGCGATGCGCCGCGATGAATTCAACGACATCCCTCCCACTTCCTGAGCTGCGCAGTTACCCCCAACGATCTCCGATCCGCAAATCAGAAGCTAGCAATCGAGCACGCGGAGCCCGTCCTGGACAATGATAGGAATTGAAGCCGCAGCACGCGTGCAGGGGTCGACTGCTAACAGGCCGCACGACCGGAAGCGATGAGCACGAATATGACAGACACTACCGAGATCCACCCCTGGGGACGGCTAACGGAGCTGATACAGACGGGCAGTGCTTTGGATGCCCAAGCATTCCTCGACCAGCTGCCCTCCGGTGAGGTTGCCCGTACACTCTCGCGTCTCACAGACGAGCAGCACTCTGCATTGCTTTTGCTGCTTGGCCCTGAAGCATCCGCGTCCCTCATCGAACCGCTTTCCGACGCTCAGACTCGGCAGATTATCGAGGAACTCCCGCCGCAACACGCAGCCACGATAGTGGAGGAATTGCATAGTGCCGGTCAGGCCGACGTGTTGGGAGATCTGGCGAGTGCGGACGCGGCGGCGATCCTCGAACACATGCCGGAGGCCGATGCAACGGCGGCCCGAGAGCTGCTGAAGTACGGACCGCACACGGCCGGTGGCTTGATGATCACTGAATACGTCTCGTACGGTGCGGAACTGGCCATAGGAGATGTCGTGGATGACAT
>CAYTDU010000090.1:0-12051 GCA_964436395.1 uncultured Gemmatimonadaceae bacterium
GGAATGGGGCTCTACAGGGTGATTGCCAGACTCTCTGAACGCCACATATTCCCGGCGATTCCTTTGGATTGGGGATCCCAAGGCTATGCCAAGCCTTCGAGATTCATGCAAGTGACACTCGAGGGTGTCAAGAGCCGCAAGCCAGTCTACATCACACCTTACGTTCTGGGAGGCGTCAGACGCGCTGCCGATCTGGACATGGCCAGGTCGGCTTACGTGTTCGACAACCATGCGACCCGGGAAGCGGGCGTAGATGTAAAATACAACTTGAGCGACAACCTTACTCTCGACCTCACGGCGAACACCGATTTCGCTCAAGTCGAATCGGACAGCCTTCAGGTGAACCTCACACGGTTTTCACTGTTTTTCCCGGAAAAGCGGCAGTTCTTCCAGGAACGCGCCGCGGTTTTCGAATTCAACACGGGAGGTCTCAGCCGCCTGTTTCACAGCCGTAAGATCGGACTCGACGCGGGCCAGCCATTACGCATCTACGGTGGGGCCCGTCTAGTGGGACGCATCGGAGGCACCGATTTCGGACTCCTGAGCATGCAGACGGACGCTTCCGGCGATGCCTCATCGGAGAACTTCGGCGTGCTGCGTATGCGCCGTAGAGTGCTGAACGTTTACTCGACCGTTGGCGGAATCGTAACGACGAGAGTGGGTAACGAAGGGACCTACAATGTCGCTGTCGGTGTGGACGGAATCATCCGGGCCGTAGGGGATGAGTACGTGACCCTGAAATTCGTGCACACATTCGACAACGACGATCAGTCGGGCTTGAGCCTGCTCGACCGCGGGCGAATAGTGGCTCGGTGGGAACGGCGAAAACAGAGCGGATTCAGATACTCCGCCGACTACATACGCTCAGGATCCGCTTACGCGCCTGACCTTGGATTCCAGCTGCGCAACGACTTCACCTTCGTGCAGAACGAGCTGCAATACCTGTGGCTGCGGGGTGAACAGTCGCCGTTCCGCAGCGTCTCCATCGGGAACACTGCGTCCACTTATGTCAGGAATAGCGACAAGACCGCGGAATCAGGCTTCGTACAACCCAAATTCACCTTGGAGTTCAAGAACGGCTCCAAACTCGAACTCTCGACGCAACACAATTACGAAAGTGTGCGCGAAACCTTCAGCTTGTCCGGAGGGACAGAGGTCCCGCCTGGAGACTACTGGTTCCATGCCGGAACGGCGAGCTTTGTGGCCTCGTATTTCACAACCTTCCGGCCCGGCTTCACCGTATCCGCCGGCAGCTTCTACGATGGTTGGAATACCACGGTTCAGGCGGGGCCCGCGTGGAGCCTTTCCAGCCACCTCGAGCTTGGCGCGACGTACCAGTTCAACATGATTCGTTTCACGGACCGCGATCTTTCGCTCAACGCCCATCTGGGCCTGCTGCGGATCGAGGCGGCCGCTAACGTTCATCTGTCATTCAGTTCCTTCCTGCAATACAACAGCACAACCGATGTGGCCAGCGCAAGCGCGCGGCTCAGGTATCACTTCCGCGAAGGTCGAGATTTCTGGCTGGTTTATGACGAGGGCCTCAACACGGAGCGAGACATGATCGGGGAGCCGCGGCTGCCGCTTTCGCAAAACCGTGCGGTGATGGTCAAATACACGCATACCATCATGTGGTAGGAAGGGCTGGAATCGCCGACACCAGTATCGAGAATTGCGACGTATCGTTCTTTGCACTTGCACACCAGTTAGCAGGAAGTAGCTTCGGGTCAACTCATACAGGGCTTGGGAAATGGCATCTCTTTCAGATCGAATGTTGGGCGCCGCGAAACTCGACGTGCGGACGTACGAGGAGGTGGAGGCTGACACCTCCGCAATGGGACAATCGATGTGGGTGGTGGTGCTCTCCAGCGTAGCTGCCGGAATCGGGGCTGGAGAGGGAATCGTCGGGCTGGTGGTCGGATCTGTGGCCGCATTGATCGGTTGGTTCGTGTGGGCTCTCGTTACCTATCTCATCGGCACCAAGATGCTGGCAGAGCCACAAACCGATGCCGATGTTGGACAGCTACTCCGTACCACTGGGTTTTCTGCGTCTCCGGGCTTGCTTCGAGTGCTCGGCATTGTACCTGGCATAGGCATGCTTGCCATCGCCGTCGCCAACATCTGGATGTTGGTGTCGATGGTAGTCGCAGTGCGGCAGGCGCTCGACTACAACAGCACTGCGCGTGCGGTGGGGGTGTGTCTGATAGGCTGGCTCGCCCTGCTATTGATTACGATGGTGCTGGGCGTCATGACCATTGGCGCTTTTGGCATGTAGCAGAGTATCCGTCTCGCGGGCTCGGACTTGGCAGTATTGGTCCACACGAATTGGCATGGCGGAGACACGAGGCGATGGGGCTGGTGTTGGATGCGGCTCGGGTGCTGACCTTTTCAACCTCTAGTTGCACAGCGAGCACGCTTGGCACGTCTTGGAGAGCGGGCTGCACAGGTTAGCGATTGGTAGGGCTTTCTCCCGCCAACCGGGTGATTCTCCGTCTTATGTCCTCAACCTGTGGCTGTAGCTCCGCATCAGCATTCTGCCAGAGATCCACGAACCGTCCGTAGTAGTCGATCGCGTTTTCCCGATCTCCGCGCTCTTCGTACAGTTCGCCGAGCCTAATATAGGTGCCGGGTAGTTCGATCGGATCGACGTTGAATCTGTCGTCGTCCGGCGAATTGACGTAACGAGCAAGCACCGCCAACGCCGAATCCGAATTTCCGGTTCGATCGTATAGCTGCGCCAGGGCTGGCAATACGCAGACTGGACAGCTGCCTTGGTCGGACCGCACGAAATGGTCGAGAGCTTCATCCGTGCGGCCTTCGGCGAGTGCGATGAATGCCATGGCGCGCTGCGACTCGGCATCTTCCAAAACCCGGAAATACTCCGGAACATCGCGCCGAAAGGCATTCAACATTTCCCGCGCGCGGTCGACGCGGCCGGCGCGCGCGAAAAACTCAGCGAGCTGCAACAACGGTCTGTCAAAAGGTTCCAAGCGCTCCAATCGAAACTCTTCGAGTGCCGCTTCGACCCGAGACACTGCCCGCTCAGCATCGTCAAACGCGTAGAGTTCGAACAATCCCGCTCCGATTACGTCGCCGAGGTACTCGCGTACCTGTCTACCGGACGCGGCGCGAATTCTGCTCTCCTCCAAGAATCGCTCAGCCGTCGTTAGTTGGCCGCGTATTCCAGCGAAACCCAAATGGCTGCTGGTGACCAACGCCTGGCCGGCTTGATCGCCGTACGCAGCCCAGGCGTTCATGGCCTCTTCGGCTGTGTCATAGTCGAATTCTGCAACAGCGATGAAGAACCGGTTGACCTGATAGAACGGGTGATTCGGCACCGCGGATGCGAAGCGCTCGTTCTCGGCGCGGGCCTCATCCAACCGGCCCAGTTCTATGTTGTTGACGACGATGTTGAAAGCAGCGTTATGAGATGTCGGCTCGAGATCCCGCGACTGTATGTAGTACTCCAAGGCGCGTTCGTTTCGCCGTGTCAGGTTGTAGATGACGCCGATATTGTTGAGGATCGCGGCGTTCTCAGGCTCCAAATCCAGCAACGCGTGATACGCGTTCAATGCCTCATCGGCATTGCCTCGTCCCATGTGGTATGAGCCCTCTGTCCACAACCGCTCTTTTTCCGTCAACCTATCTCGATACTCGTATGCCTTGTCCATCGAGGTCGCGGCCAGGGTTCTGTCGATTCCGTAATTCGACAGCTGGATCGCGATTGCGCGGTACGCGGCAGCAAACGCCGTATCGATCGCTATAGCTTCTTGGAACAACGCCACTGCGCGACCGGCGTCACCGGCATCCATAGCCGTCGCCGCCTGGGAATACTTGCGGAGTGCTGGAAGGGAAGCCGTTGTTACGCGCTCCAAGTCCGGTCCATCCCTAATCGACTTCAGAGATTCACCGATTCGCTCGCGCAGGTGCTTCGACAGTCGGTCGAGTGCTTCTATCAACTCAGATGAGTCCGCTGCGGATTCGCGAATTGGGATAAGTACATCGCCGGTCGTGGATTCGATGAGTTGAGCCGACAGCACATACGAACCACCGACGTTGCTGATCTCACCAGTGACCACAGCTTTGATTCCTTCTCGCGTGGCCATCTCGCGTGCGGTCTCCACGGTTAGTGGCATTGGCGGCTTTCGTTCCATTCGAGCGAACGCTTCCGCCAGTTCACTTCCTTGTACCAGCGTGACCACCGGCGATTGTGCCAGATCCACGCGGAATGCCTCGGTGAGAGCACTCGCCAGCGTCGTGTCGCCCGCCCGATCTACGAAGTCAGCCAGAACGATCCGGTCGCGTTCATCGAAGACACCGGTGGAGACCAGTGTCCCGAACGGTCCGACTCCGACTATTCGCATCAACATGTAGCCGGCGACCAACAAACCGAGTCCTGCAAATGCAACGGCGCCACCCGAAACGGCGCGCCCCCAGGTAAACCAACGGGTGACCCAGGACTCGGATACATCCGGTAGACTTCCGTGCTGAGCCGACGCGCGACGTCGTTCGTGTCGCAGCGTCGACAGGAGAATCGGTAGGCCAATTGCCAATAGCACAACGGCAAACGGAAACACGAAGTCAGGCAATCCCATTGCCATCATCAAGAAGTACGAGAACCCGGCCACTGCTGCCGCCGTGACGCTGTAGAGGGCGATGAGCTGGGCTGATCTGAGAGAACCCGACGGGCCGGTAGCCGTTATCGCTGACGTATCTGCACTACTTGGCGTGGCAAGCGCGCCGATCTGGCTCAACAATTCCGATGTGTTCTGGATCCGGTTCTTAGGAGCTTTCTCCAAGCATCTGGCAATCAGTGACGCCAATTTTGGCGGGATGTCCTCCCTGTGGTTCTCTATCGGCTCCGGATCCTGTGTCAGATGGCCGGCCAATACTGACTGAGGCGTGTCACCACAAAACGGTGGTTTGCCTGTGAGCATCTCGTACGCGAGTATCCCAACCGAATAGATGTCAGCGCGACGGTCGATTGTGGGGTCTGCAGTCGCCTGTTCCGGCGCCATATACGCGGGTGTGCCGACCGCGATGCCCGCAAAAGTGATTTGTGAGGATCCTGCTGCCTCCGTTAGGGCCTTTGCCACGCCAAAGTCAGTAACAAGTGCGTGGTTGCCTGAAAACATCACGTTGTCCGGCTTGATGTCTCGGTGGACCACGCCTCTATCATGGGCGTATGCCAACGCATCTACCACGTCGCGCAGTATCTGAAGTGTTTCATCGACCGGTAGTGTTCTGCCTCGTTCGATGCGCGCGCTCAGAGTCTCGCCTTCCAGGTACGGCATGACGTAGTAGAGGAGACCGTCGGCCTCACCCGAATCGTAGAGAGGGACGACGTGTGGGTGTTGAAGACTCGCCGCTATCTCGATCTCTCTCAGGAACCTGTCGCCCCCGAGTGAGGTGGCAATTTCCGGGCTCAGAACCTTGACGGCTACCTTGCGCCTGTGCTTGAGATCTTCGGCCAGATAGACGGTGGCCGTGCCTCCGTGGCCCACGGCGCGTTCAAAAGCGTAGCGGTCGGACAAAGTGTTTCTCAGGCGATCGAGGGTATCGGGCATGGCCTGCTAAGATGTACTGGACCAGGAATACGCGCTAGTGGGGGAGGTGCTGGGGCTTCTGTGCGTACAACGAACAACGAGCAGACGGCTCCGCAGTTCCGGATTACCGCCGTACCGCCTTACACTACGGCCGTATGAACAGATGTGTCCAACGAGATTGGTACAGCCCGACACCATGTTCGGTCAGCGAGCAGTTATCGATATTTGCCCGGTGTCCAGAGCTGTTGAGCCAACCGTCCAACACTGCCTCGGCGGAGGGATATCCCCATGCAATGTTCTCGGCAGCGCCGGAGTATTGTATGCCCGCATTTTGAAGGCGATCGAACGGAGACTCTCCATCGGGATTGGTGTGATCGAAGTAATCTCTATCGACCATGTCTTCGCTGTGCTCTTGTGCGACCTGTGCTACATCGTGGTTCCAGGTCAGACGGGCACAACCTACCGAGTCGCGGTGGTCGTTCATGATCTCAACGAAAAGAATGAGTTCGGGATCGGAATCGGAGTCGGGTCCGAACCCGGCATCTGCGTCGCAGGAGAGAACTGAAGCAAGAAGGACGCAAGCGGCCACCCGGCCGAGCATGACCGACCGTGCGAAGTCTTGGCGAAGATAACGCGTACACATCATGACTCGAATCTAGAGACCGTACCCTCGTCAGTCGGTGACACGACTCACAGTTGCACGATCTCGACACGTTCAAGCGGTCAGCCAGACCCCGACATGCCCTGATAGGCTGCCGGACGGTCAGCCTATCTACGTGACCGGCGATACGGTGCGGCTTGTGCTGACCTTGAGCACAATTCTTTCGCGGTGATGTTTGCCGGCCTCGAGCTCCACCCCTTCGATTAAAGCAGTTCCGAAATCAGGATGTCGGCAAATGATCTTCCACTCACCCACGGGGATGAGTGTTCGGACGAATACTCCGTCGCGATTGGTTCTCGCTGGCGGTACTGTCGGTTGACCGACCGAGGCTGCAACGAATTCCACTACGGCTCCGTGAACCGACTGTCCGAATTCGTCCTTCACGGTGCCAGTCACTATCGCCGTTTCCGGAAAAGCCGGGTGTTCGCTTCCCACCAGCCGGATGTTCAACGGAAGGTTGGTCTCAAACGGACCGTCGAGGCCCTCTATGCGCCAGGTTCGGAACTTCTCAATGAGAGCCGCCGGGAAATCGTCATTTCCGGTATCGTTCTGTGCGACCGAAATCGTATCGAGCATTCCGTTTTCCCAAACGGTCGAAAACACGACGAGCCCGCCAATGGTGTGGTCGTGGTGGTGAAACCTCATTGACACGTCGTGGATGTCGTCGAAGTTCGCCCGCAGGTAATCGATCAGAATAGCCTGGTACGCCGAATCGGCAGCGGTTCCGGACTGCGTTGGCCTGTCGACCCTACGTTGCCCAATCGTGGGTCGCGGCAACAGCACAACCAGAAGCGCACATGCAACAACCATCCTGGATATGGTGCTCGGCTGCATCCTCATTGAGCCTCCAACACTCGGTTCTTATCTCCCAACACGTTACGTAGTCAAGTACGTGAACTGGAACATCTTGTTTCGTGGTGGATATGCTTTTCACGATGAAAACGAATACGAATGCCTACTCGGGCCGCAGTCATGAGTCATGGCGTCTGGCCGTATTGCCGCTGTTGATTGAGCATCCGCAGGTTGAGCAACCTTGGCCGTATCGCAACGCGATCAGCGGGCCCCACATAGGTTGACGAGCCCGCCTGTCGTCGCCGTGGCCCAGCCACGGTTCCAAAGAAAACCCGTAGCTGTGAATGTGACGCGTGATCGATGTGGGTCTGGTAGGTGTTTGTGGCACCTCGAACGGCCTGGTAAACGGTGAGCAACTCGGAATCTCGGCACAAATGTCCCAAAAACGTATGTCGATGTCGCATTTGCGCACTGGTGCGCCAGGAGATTGGGTTTAGTTTGGGTGCAAATCCGTCGGGAGGTCACTGTGGAACGTCGGCGTCTAATCCTTGGAACCTACACGCTGTAGATGCCGTACCCGCAATTCAAACCCCGCATTTCCGGCCTCGACTCAGGGAAAACCACTCGAAAAGAGGCGGCGTGGGAGATCTACCGTGACAAGATGATCCCGGCTATCAGCGAGGTTTCGATGGCGATCGCCAACAGAGGAGAAGGTACGTCTGGCGCTGAGGTGAATGCAGCGGCCACCAAGATGCTGGCAATCTGGCAGGAAGTGTTCGAGTTCCTCAACAAAAGAATGGGTGAGGAGTTCCCGGACCTGTGGGACAAGAGCGATCCGCCCGTAGTGCGCAGTACGTGGAGATGGTGAGAGGAGACATACATGATCGCAGATACAGATAGAGAAGATGTGTCGGGAGGAATCCGCATAGTCGAGGCATGGGCCCACGAGCGATTCCCAGATGCAAAGGTGCACTATCTGGGACGCAAATCGGACCTACCGCGGTTTCGCTGGGCCATCGATTTCGGCGTCGACAAGGCGGGTTTTCGCGTCGCTGCAACAGAAGGTGTGCTGGCTTCACCAACAATCCTCCGGAAGCGCCTGGCCGAACTGGAGAGGGAAGGGAAACGGCTGTCTGCAGCGGACGTGAGAGATCAGTGGATTGTCCTGAGTACCGTTGGCATCGCTAATAAGCACCCAGACGAATGGTAGTCAGGAATGCTAGAGGTGCGGCAATGCCCAAAGTGAAGTGAACCTGAATCACTCCGACGCGATTTCTTGATCCCACCGCAACGGTCGCGCCAGCGCCGACCTTGTGTGGCAGCCCAACCGAAGACGGGATATCTTATGTGGCCAGGGCCCGCACGACGCACTGGGCTTTCCCATTGTTTGGATATCATAGGCACGACGTTCGACCGACACCCGTTCACTAAACGGGTCGTAAACGAGTACCACCGAGTCGATTTGTGGGGATCGGACAATGGCCATTCTGCAACCAGCAACCTCAGTTAGCTCGCAAACGGCTCAACAGTTCAAGCCAACAAGCTCGCAGGTAGAGGTAAACCCGGCGCAGCAGCAAGCGCTGGCCTCCGTAGTACCGCGCGACAGTAACGAATCCGCGGCGGTACAGGCGCAACAAAGACTGTTGGGCGGCTCCGCATCCATGCAACCTCAGCAGTCGGTGGTGGAGTCTCGGGTCAATGTTCTCGGTGCTCAACAACTCTCGTCGTCTACACAGGTGGACTCCGGAGTTCAGGTCAGCGCGCTGGCAACGGCTCAGAATCGCGAGAACCTCCTGACCGCCGTCAGGAATGGTGTCGACATGTGGAGGCTGCACGCTCATTTCCAAAACATCACGATAATGTCGGTGAATGCCATCGGCACGGCTGGCTGTTTGCAGGGTCCCCAGCTTGCACCTTTGATCATGCAAGCGCCCGCCGTGCGTGGTGCGACTGGTCACCTACTGACTCTCGTGAATGCGGTGGCGAGTGGAGTGTCAACCAACTTTTCCCTGTGGCAAACATTCGTAACCGTTCCGGGTTTGCCGTGGTATCCCGCGTTTGCCGCTTGGCCCGGGCCCTTCGCCCCTCCGAGACCCAATATTCCCATGCCATTGATTGTCTGTCCATCAAGCCACAGCACAAAGCTGATGTCTTCGCTCCAACTGGAACAGGCGATAAGATCGGGTCTCGGAGCCGAATTCGATGTTTCGGAAATGGACCAATTCCTCGGAATCTTGTCCGTCCGATTGGCCAACTACTTCACTGCTTGGATGTGCAGCCAGATGATAATGATGGTCATGGGCATGGGGCCGGTGCCGTCGTTCGCTGCCCCCTTTGTACCCGTCGGTCCGGTGATGGGGGGCTACATCATCCCCTCGCCCGGACATTTAGTGGCTTGAGTTTCGAGAAGACCTCAATGCGATTGAGGGTTGAAGCACCTTTCCAAGCCCGCCCGGTTTCTCGTCTTTGCACAAATCAGGGGGGCAAACGGTCCATGCCACAGCGCACCCGTCTACCGAACGGCGTTATGACCTGTGTCGGAATCCTAGGGTTTCTCTTGTTCTCGGCCCTGAGCTCGGGTCCTGCGTTTGCGCAAGAACTGCGCACGCTCGACGACTCGGAGTATATGCTCGAAGTAGCTGGAAAGGTGGATAGCTTGATCGTCGCCGCCTACGTGCTTCCCGCAGAGGCGGTGCGGTACTCAGCGGAATTCAGACAGTGGTACACGTCCGGCGCGTATGACTCGATCGTAGACCCGGAGGAATTCGCACAACAAGTGACCGCGGACTTGATCGAGATTACTGGGGATTCGCACTTCAGCTTCAGAGTGATTCAGGTGAGTGAGGCAACTGAAGACGCAGGGAGCCATCTACGCCATCCCGTCCGGTACCACGGACTCGGCCTGCGCGAGAACCGCGGCTACTTCAAGCTCGAATGGATCGACGGAGAAATCGGTATGTTGGACCTGCGGCGTTTCTACCCGCTTTCTGTGTCCAAAGCAATGATCGATGCCGCCATGCTGTTCCTCTCCAACGCGAACGCAATTGTGATAGACGTTCGCGAAAATGGTGGCGGTGCAGGAGAGAGTCTCGAGTACTTCTGCAGCTATTTCTTGGATTACCCTACGCAGCTGACCAGCGACTATTCACGAAAGGACGACTTTCTCACCGAATACTGGACGACCGCCGAGGTGCACGGCGCTCGGCGCACTGACGTGCCAGTCTTCATTGTGGTTGGCGAGCGCTCGTTCTCAGCAGCGGAGACGTTTGCCTACGACATGCAGGCCAACGGTCGTGCCACCCTGGTAGGTGACTCCACGGGTGGAGGTGCGCATTCGGTCGATCTCTTCAAAGTGGACGATCAGTTCGAGATCTACATACCCACGTGGCGTGCGATAAACCCGATTACGGCCGGCAACTGGGAAGGTGTCGGCGTGATCCCCGATGTACTTGTTCCTTCAGATGCTGCTCTCGATTCGGCGCTTGTCTTGGCAAAAACCGCCGCTCGAGACTTCGGCGCGATTCAAGAGTCGCGGATCAACTCGGCGGTCGAGCAGATGCAGAGGCTGTTGAACGATGCAGAATCGCTCTATCGCGCCGGGCGAAAGGAACAAGCCGATCCGGTTCTGGATTCGATGTTTCAGGTGGGCGCCCAGGCGAACTTGATCAATGAGTTTTTCGTATACGTGCTCACGTACGAGTACCAAGGCGATTCCGACGAGTCGATTCTGCTTGCGCTCATCGATAAGTG
Organism: uncultured Gemmatimonadaceae bacterium; assembly: GCA_964436395.1. Taxonomy (GTDB): domain Bacteria; phylum Gemmatimonadota; class Gemmatimonadetes; order Gemmatimonadales; family GWC2-71-9; genus JBDGYW01. The sequence goes on from CAYTDU010000090.1 coordinate 10,750, forward strand.
GATTGAACTATACCCCGAGTCGGTGACTCCGTGGGAGTGGATGGCCTCACACTACGCCGACGAGGGCGACAAACTCCGCGCTATCGAGTGTTATGAGACGGTCCTGCGGATCGATCCAACCAACGCCAATGCGGGGAGGAGAATCGCTCGCTTGCGGAGCGGGTGACGATGTGTTCTCCAGCCCAATCCGCCTCGCCGGAACAGGTATCGCTTCTATTACTCTGTGATCGCTTGCAGGGCTGCTTGTTGCGATTGTTCCCGCCCAACGTGCGGCAAAGGCGGGTACGCGTGAAGCTCAGCATTCTACTCCCCCCGAAGAGTCGCGACGAAACCCAAGCAAAGGCCGACGGCTCCCAGCCAGATGCCCTGCCGAGAGATCATACCTACCACAGAACCGCGCCCCGCCCCCATGGCCATCCGCACGCGAATCTCGTGTCGCCGATCGCCTCCAGCACCGAGAAAACGAAGCTCGGGCGTCCCCGTAACCGCGGGACGCCCATTGAGTCTGATGTTGCTTCCCGGCCTAAACTTCGGGCAGCGCCGCGAGCGCGGCTTCGACCTTCTCCTTCGGGTATTCGTAGTCCACGATTTGTCCCGTCAGGTAACGCTCATACGACGCCATGTCGAAGTGACCATGACCGCTCGCGTTGAATGCGATCGTTTTAGCTTCTCCGCTCTCTCGGCAACGTATCGCTTCGTCCATTGCTTGCTTGACAGCGTGCGACGTCTCTGGCGCCAATAGGTGCCCTTCGGCTCTGGAGAAACTGAGCAAAGAATCGAAGCATGCGGTCTGATGGTGGGCCACCGCATCTATCAGCCCAAGTTCGTTCAGGTGACAGAGGATCGGCGCCATGCCGTGATACCTCAGGCCACCCGCGTGGATGGTGGGAGGAATGAAACCGTGACCCAGCGTGTACATCTTCAATAGCGGAGTGGTGCAAGCGGTATCTCCGAAATCGTAGCGATAGAGGCCCTTGGTAAGGCTCGGACAAGCCATCGGCTCCACCGCCACGATTCTCGTTGCCCTCCCGTCAATGATCTTCCCTCGTACGAACGGCAAAGAGAAGCCAGCGAAATTGGATCCGCCCCCCACGCAACCGATCACCACATCGGGGTAGTCCCCTGCTATCTCGAACTGCTTCAAGGCCTCCAGCCCGATCACGGTCTGGTGCATCATCACGTGGTTCAACACACTGCCGAGCGAGTACTTGGTGTCTTCGCGCTGAACGGCATCTTCTACCGCTTCGCTGATCGCGATCCCTAAAGAGCCGGGGCTGTCGGGATCGGCCTCGAGTATGCCGG
>CAYTDU010000091.1:0-4110 GCA_964436395.1 uncultured Gemmatimonadaceae bacterium
GCACGGCGGCGGGAAGGTTGCGGATGCGGAGGGGATTACGGTCACTCGGGGGCGCTAGGAGCTGGAGGAAGGGCGGTCAGGCAGTCGGGGAAGGTCGGCGTGAATGGGCGGTAGGGCGGTAAGGCGGTAGGGCGGTAGGTTCGCCCCACCGCCGTTTTCCGTTTGCCTAGTCTCTTCTGCCCATCGAGCGGTAAAGGCCCCAGGTGGCTTTTCCGGCGTGGTCGCGCAGCTGGTTCAGCTTGACATATGTCTTTTGCGTGATGTACTCGAGGTCTCTGGCCATGATCAGGATGTATGCGAGTTCTGAAAGAGAACCCAGCGAAATATCCAGAAAGCGTCGGAATTCGCGATTACCGTGTTTCGCAGAGCCTTCCGCGATGTTAACGGCGGATGAGAACGCTGCGCGTCTAGCTTGCTTCGCAAGCTCGAATCGTTCGGCAGCCGGGAAATGCTTCGTGGTCCGATATACCTCGAGCACGAGTTTGTGACAAAGTTGCCAAGCCTCGAACCTCTCAAACGGCATCATGAGGGTAAAGTGTTGATTTGACGCGAGCCCTATTAACCAAAATCACGCAGCAATGATCATTTCTTTGCGTACCGCCCTACCGCCCTACCGCCCTACCGCCTTTATTATGAACACCAGCCTTCCAGGCGAGGACAACATCACCCATGACTACCATCCTCCTCGGCGCAAAACAACTCGTCACCTGCTCCGGCCCTCCCCGGCTCCGCCGCGGTTCGGAGATGTCGGAGTTGAACATCATCGAAAAGGGCGCCGTAGCTTTCGGCTCGGACGGAAAGATCTCCGCCGTCGGCCCCGCAGACGAACTATACCGGCAAAACCCCGATGCCGAAGTTGTCGAGATCGAGGGCGTCTTGTTCCCCGGGTTCGTCGACTGTCACACCCACGCGGTTTTTGGAGCCGCTCGCACCGCCGATCATGAGCGTCGCGCCCGCGGGATTTCATACATGGAGATTGCTGCGGCGGGCGGCGGCATCCTCTCGTCCGTGAGGGATGTTCGCGAGCGGACGGTGGAAGACCTGACGGCCTTACTTAGGAACAGACTCTCGTGGCTGGTCGCAAACGGTACAACCACGGTTGAGATCAAATCCGGTTACGGGCTCGAGACCTCGGCCGAGCTGCGACAGCTAGAGGCCATCAAAGCAGTGTCGGGTGACGAATCACCGGCCGTAGTCCCCACTTTCCTCGGCGCTCACGAAGTACCGCCCGAATTCAGGGCAAACCCCGACGAGTACCTCGACATCGTGGTCAATGAGATGTTGCCCGCGGTCTCCGAACGTGGCCTGGCCCGATTTTGTGACGTGTTCTGCGAGCCTGGAGTATTCACTCCTGATCAGGCACGCCGCGTCCTGGGGGCCGCGGTTCAACATGGATTGGTTCCCAAGATCCACGCGGACGAGCTCGAGGGTTCCGGGGGGGCGGAACTGGCAGTGGAACTGGGGGCCGCAAGTGCAGACCACCTCGCGGCAATCTCCTACGAGGGCGTGAGCGCGCTCGCGAACTCCGAAACTACGGCTGTCCTGCTTCCGGGAACGATGATGTACCTGGGAGGTCGTGGCCAGGCACCGGCTCGTAGGTTGATCGCCGGCGGTGCAGGGGTGGCTTTGTCAACCGACTTCAATCCTGGTAGCTCGCCCGGTACCAGTTTGCCTTTCATGACCACACTTGGCGTGTCGCAGCTACAGATGCTCCCGGCCGAGACGATAATTGCTATTACAGCCAATGGTGCTGCAGCGGTCGGCGAAGCAGCCACTCGCGGTCAGATCGCGCCAGGGTATCGCGCCGACCTAACTCTAGTAGCCATAGAGGATTGGCGAGAATTGCCTTATTGGTACGGCACGAACTTCGTATCGGAGGTATGGGTGGCAGGAACGCCTTGTCACCCAAGACGGCGATCCGTAGATTCTCTAGGCTAGCGTCGGTTCGGAACCAATTCGGGCGAGGTATATCCTGAATTTAGAAAAACTGAAAGACAAAGCTCGTAAGCTCGAGGTAAAAGGGCAGCTCGGCGAGGCGATCAAGCAGTACGAAAGGGTGCTTGGCGAACTCGATGGAAAGCCCGAAATCGCGGACGAGCTTGCTCTGTTCAACAAGCTTGGCGACCTCTATGTAAAGCAGGGGAACAGTACGGCTGCGGTCGATCAGTACGAGAAGGCTATCGACCACTACGCGGATCAGGGTTTCCCCAACAATGCGATCGCGCTCTGTAACAAGGTGCTACGCAATGCTCCTGGGCGCACGCACATCTACTTGAAGTTGGCGAAGCTGATGATGCAGCGGGGGTTCGCGTCTGAGGCAAAACAGAACCTGCTCGAATACGCCGAACGAATGCAAAAGGCCGGTAAACTCGAAGAGGCATTTCACGCGCTCAAGGAGTTTGCTGACCTATCGCCCGACAAAGAAGAGATTCGGCTGATACTTGCCGAACAGCTAAAAAAAGCCGATCGCGGCGATGAAGCACAAGAACAGCTGGAAAAGCTCTATGAGGAGCTTCAAGATACGCATGACGAGGGTCGGGCGCGCGCTACACTAGAGAAGATGCGCGCGATCGATCCCGAATACGATCTCGACGCTGCCACTCCGATTGCGACTGCCCCGAAGAAGCAGAAAACTTCCGACATCGTCTTCTTGGACCTGGATGAAGACATCACTCCCACGGCCGCGTCCGTAGTCGAGGATGAGATTGAGCCCGTTGAGCAGTTGGACGTAGAGGCAACTTCCATAGTACCCGACGTTGAGGAATTGGCTCCCGCCGATTCTGGTGCCGACATACAGCTAGAATCGACCGATGTCAGTGAGCGGTATGACGCTGAATCGGACGCCATTGCACCGGTGGAAGGGTTGGACGTCGGCGAGACATACGAGGACGCTACTGGTCCGGTCGAGGCCCTCGATATCGAGGCGACTGCGCTCGACGGAGCTCTCGATGTGCCCGAGATCGAACCGGTTGACGAGATTCCCGATCTCGAGGTGCCGGTACCGGATGAGGAAGTCGAGGTGGTTGGGGCCGAAGAGGCCGACGACGCACTTGCGGCAGTCGTCGATGATAGCGCTTTAGACGATCTTCCCATGCTCGAGGTTCCAACTCCAGACGACGTGGTCGAGGTGGTCGGCTTGGACGAAGGGGAAGCGTTGGACGTTGAGGCCCCCGAGTCCGTAGATGAGCTGCCGATGATCGAAGTACCCGTGGGTGAAGAGCCGGCTACAGACGGCCTCCCCATGCTCGAAGTCCCGGAACCGGAAGAAGAGAGTGTTGACGACATAGAGGTAGAGGTGCCATGGGATGTCGGTGCAGTCGAACCTGTGGCAGAAGCACCCGAGCAGGGCACCCCGGTGTTCGCGGATGATTCCGAGCTCGGTGTCGAGGTGCCCCGCGTCGACGTGGCCGGCATCACCGATGTCGGTGATGAGGTGGGGATCGATCTTGATCTCGAGGAGGATGAGGAAGACCTCGAGGAACAGGAACTAGAGATTCCCGCCGTCGCTGAGGTCTCTGGGCCCGATATCCAGGCGCTTGAATCGGCCGTGGCGGATGATCCCGACCAGCCGGCACTTCATCGGGATCTCGCTGAAGCGTTGATCGAGGTGGGAGATCGGGAGCGTGGCATACTGGAATTGGACATCGCACTGCAGATCTACCAGGCTGACGGCGACAACCGGCATGCCCGCGACGTGCTGGACGAGATTCTTCGTGTCGATCCAAACAGCATAGATCACCATCAGAAACGGGTCGAATTCGCCATTGACGATGGAGACGAGTCGGTGCTTGCCGCCGCATATCTCGAGTTGGCGGACGCGCTACTGCGGAGCGAAGAACTCGATCGTGCGCGTTATGTCTACGAACGCGTGCTCGAGACAGATCCGAACAACGAACGAGCCCAGATAGCTCTAGAGACGCTCGTGCCGGAGTCCGTCGAAGCAGAGCCTGAAGTTCCTGCTGTAGATGAGATAGAAATCTCGGATGTTGCTGCCGTTGAGACTGTGGCTCAAGAGGTGCCTGAAGTCGAAGTCGAAGCGCCGGCGGTCGCAGAATACGAGCAAATACTCGCACCCGACGAGTTCGAGATTGATGCTGTCGAGCTTTCTGG
>CAYTDU010000091.1:4210-12037 GCA_964436395.1 uncultured Gemmatimonadaceae bacterium
ACGAGCAAATACTCGCACCCGACGAGTTCGAGATTGATGCTGTCGAGCTTTCTGGACTTGGTGAGCCGGAGGTGTCCGAACCGGCCGAACCGGAGCCGGCCGAACCCGCTGCAGCGACAGCCGAGGACTCCGGCGGATTTGTCGATCTGGGTGCACTCATCATGGATGAGGAAGAAGCGGTCAAGGATACGCGCATGCGTATCGACCGTGAAGAGCCGGTCGAAGAAGAAGAACACGCCTTTGCCGAGATGCTCTCGGAGTTCAAGAAAGGGATCGACGCCAATATCGATGTTGACGATTCCCAGGCTCACTACGACCTGGGCGTTGCGTTCAAGGAGATGGGATTGCTCGATGAAGCGATCTCAGAGTTCCAGAAGGCGCTTCGCGGCTCTCAGGATCGGCTCAGAACGTCCGAGTCGCTGGGCCTCTGTTTCTACGAGAAAGGTCAGTTTGCTGTCGCGGCCACTGTGCTCCGCCGTGCGGTAGATACGGAACAGGGTGGTGATGACGATAAGATTGGTCTTCTGTACTGGCTTGGCCGGTGCGAAGAAGAGCAGGGACGCAACAAGGAAGCGCTGGGCTATTACCAGCGGATCTTCTCGATAGACATCAACTTCCAGGACGTAAGCGACCGCGTGAATTCGTTGACGCAAGCGGGCGGCTGATCCTCGTGAAATCTGATGTCGCACCTCTGACGCTGGAGGAGATCCAGGCACCGGTCAGTGATGAGCTGGACGCGGTTTTCGAAGAAATCGCCACCATCATCGAGGCAGATTTCCCCCTCATATACGATGTGAACCAGCATTTGCTCCGTATGAAGGGGAAGTTGTTTAGGCCGACCCTGTTGCTCCTTTCCGCCCAGGCTGTTGGTAAAGTCACCCAAAACCAGATTACGCTCGGTGCGATAGTCGAACTGGTACACCTGGCCACTCTACTCCATGACGACTCCATCGATCACTCGGCGCTGAGGCGCGGCCAGCCCACAGTCAACGCGGAGTTCAGCCACGAAGTGGCGGTCATCATGGGCGACTACCTCTACACGCGCGCTGTCGAGCAGCTCGTGAAGCTCCGGTCGCAAGATGCTTTGGAGATCATGAGTCGGGTGACCAACCAACTCACCATCGGCGAAATGCGCGAGGTGGTTTCATACGATGGGTTGGATTTTTCCGAAGCAGACTACGAGAAGATGATTCTTGCCAAGACTGCATCTCTCATGGCAGGTGCTTGCGAGCTGGGGGCGCTTGCGGGTGGACCGGAATGGCGGGAACCTCTTCGACGTTACGGCACCGATCTAGGAGCTGCATTCCAGATTGCGGATGACATTCTCGACTACTCTGCTTCGTCCGATGTGACTGGTAAGCCCGTCGGGCAGGATCTTCGTGAACACAAGGTCACGCTTCCCCTGATAGCCGTAATCCCGCGGCTGAACGCGGATGAGCGAAGACTCTTCGAACGCCTCATGGCCAATCCTGAGCCGGACGATGCGGACATCTCTCACGCAATGAAAATCGTGGAGGAGAGGGGTGGTGTACCGGCCGCCCATGAACGAGCGTTGGAGTTGGCTCACCGCGCGGAGGCCGAGTTGGAGGCCTTGCCACGGAGCGCCGCGCGCGAGGCTCTCAGGGCCAGCATCACTTATTGCGTCGAACGGAGCAGGTAAACAAGTGGCCATTGGACCAAGACGACCGTTATTTTACATAGGTGTGCTGTCGTTGGGCTTCGTGTTTGGTGGGTTCATCTCTGCTTTGTTGGAGAGGTTCCTGCCCGCGGGACCGGCGACCGACTTTTTCACCTGGCAGGTTACGCCGTCGGTTGGTCCGTTTCATGTTGATTTGCTGATATTCAGCGCAACCGTCGGGCCGTTGGCAGTGGATGTGTCACTGCTGGGTTTGGTGGGTGTTGGTCTAGCGTATATGTTGGCTCGGTCCCTTTTCTAAGCGAGGTCGCCATGCCATTTAACCTCGGCATGACCGAGATGCTCGTCATCGGTGTACTGTTGCTGCTTGTCTTCGGGGCGAAGCGGTTACCCGAAATGGGTTCGTCTCTCGGTAAAGGTATAATTGAGTTCAAAAAGAGTCTGAAAGAAGTGCAGACGAGTATCGAGGACGATGTCGAGACTCCTCCCACTCCTCGTCGATTGGATTCAGCGCCGTCAGATGGCGGCGATCCGAAAAAGCTGAGTGAGTAGCCACTACCCACTCACCTTCTGACAGGCACCGAAAAAAGACCCCGAAGGACTTCTTCGGGGTCATGTGCGTTCGAGTGTTGCTAGTGTCAGAACCCGAGTGGGTTGGTTGCTCCGGGCATTTGGAACTGCGCCCGTTGTGCTTGCCTCAGAGCTTCTCTCCCGTCAACGAAGTCGGCCGATTCTCTGAGTGATGCGAGGACCAACTGAATGCGGAGCTGTTGTGCATCTCGCAGGATGTAATCTCTGAGTTGGTCTATCTCCTCGACGAATGCCGCACTGTCCGCCTGAGTCTTGGCTGTCGGCTCCAGGAAAAAGATCGCCCGCTCGGTTTGAATGGGGCCGCTCGTTTGGCCGACCTCAAGCCCGAAAGCAACTCCTACCACTTCCGGCTCACCTGCCAGCGCGGGGTCCGGCGCCAATCGAGTGAACGGCTCGAGCGTGAGAGACCGCAAACCGTGAGACACGGCGGCATCTTCAAACGGCATACCGCCGCGCAAATCATCATCGACTTGGGCGGCGAGGTCCTCTGCCATCTCCCACTTCTTGGCGTCTCGGGCACCGAATGTGGCTTGGTCGCGCACCTCCTCCAAAGTCAGCGTACGTTCCTCCTCCAGGCTGTCGATTCTGAACACGTAGTAAGCCTGTTCGGTCTCGATCACGGATGAAGTCTCGCCCTCAAACGCCTCGAACGCCCAAATCCCAACATCGGGAACTATGAAGTTGCCGAGGCGAAGTCTGTTGCCTTTGAAGAGCGGATCTGCCTGCACCACGGGTATGCCCAGCATCGAGGCCGTCGAATCGAGCATGGCTGGGTCATCCTGTTCCGCGGCGTGGAAATCGAGGGAGTCCCCCAGCGATTCAACTTCGTCGAGGTGATCACCCTGCAGTTCTACCGGGATCAGAATGTGGCTCGCGTGATATCCGGTATCACTCTTTGATTCGAGACGAATGATGTGGTAGCCAAAATCTGACAATACCGGGTCGGATATTCTCCCCGGCCTGAGCGCCATTGCCGCATCGGCGAAATCGGGCACATGCTGCCCCAACCGTACTTCGCCCAGATCACCACCCTGTTGCCTGCTGCCCGAGTCTGCGGATTCGCGTGCAGCCAAGTCCGCGAAATCGGCTCCGTCGCGAAGCTCCGCGCGAACACTGATCGCTCTTTCCAGCGCAGCTGCGGAATCGGCACCATTCGGAACACGAGATACCGATATGTAGCTCAAATGAGCTATCGCCGGCTGTACGAAATCGTCTTTGTGCTCCTCATAATAGGCTGCGATATCCGCGTCGATTACCTCGACTTCGTCGTCGCTTATCACCGCCTGGGGGAAAAGAGTGATCAGCTTTGTGGTGACTGAGTCGTAGCGGTCCCTGTAGAGACGCCAGAGTTTGGCGTCTGAGAAGAACACGTCGGAAGCGAGTCTGTCGACCAGCTTGCGTTGAGGAAGCTCGGTCTCGTACTGGCTCTGCAGGGCAAGGACGAATGGCGACTGTCGTTGTGACATCAGGTAACGCTGGTACTTGCTGAGGTCGAACTCGCCATCGGTCTGGAATTCGGGAACCTGTACCATTTCGGGCAGCGGCATGTTCAACATCGCTTGCCTGATCTCTTCGTCGCTCGTGGAAATTTGGCGGCGGCGGGCTTCTTCCTGTATGACTATCTGCTGGACCAGTCCTTCCAATACCTGATTTTCCAGCTCACGCTGCGCATCGAGCGTGTACACGATGTTGCCCATCTGTCGCTGCTGTTCCTGTGCATTTCGAACAGCTCCGTAGAACTGCTCACCCGTAATCTTGCGGCCGTTGACGACTGCAATCTCGTCGTTGGCGCTCGCGGCCCCCTGGCCGGAAATGTCCATTCCGACCTCGAATACCATCCAGCCGACAAAGGCTACCGCAACGATTGCCATTATGTACTTTGCGCCCGCGCGCATCGTTCGCATCATTTTCTTAACCCACCTGCCGCTCGATCCTGAGCTTCGTTTGGAGAGGCGGTAAGTCTAAGTAGGACAACGTTCAAACTCAACCCGGTACACCGGCCGGGGCAGCCGCTTTTAGGTTGATGTTTTCACCGCCAGAGACTATGTTCGTGTCGATTCCTCCAGTCTAACCGGAACCCGCAATGTCATGGCATATCGGACAGAGATAGAGAAGCTCGAGCAACGGCACGCCGAGAACCCAAAACAGTGGTTTGCAGCGCTTGCCGACGCATATAGGAAACAAGGCGACGTCGATCTTGCTATCGAGTACGTCAAGGGCGGTATCGAAATGCGCCCCGACTACGCAAGTGCCCACATTGTGCTTGGGCGCTGCTATCTCGATAAGGACATGGACAACGACGCTGCAGATGCGTTTGAGGAGGTGCTACAGCTCGATGCCGAAAACATCATTGCGTTGAAATCACTGGCAGAGATTTCCGAACGTCGAGGTGATGAAGCCGGGGCACGTGAGTGGCTCAAACGCCTCTTGGAGGTCGACCCGATGAACGACGAGGCGCTGGAATGCCTCGAACGTCTCGGTCCGGAGGAAGAACAGGCTGAGGTGGCAGCACGACCCTCCGAAATCGATCAAATGGCGTCGGAGTTGGGTGCCGAGACGCGTGAAACTGATGATGTCGAGGCCCCGTCGCATGAAATGCCGGAACCAATTGGTTTGGTGCCGACGGTTTCTGAAGGGGCTGTCGATGCAGCTTCTGTGGATGTGACGCCCATTACGCTCGATGAAGCGCCGCCCGTGGACGAATCTCCGCAAGGCTTGGCTGATGAGACTCCGGCCGCGATCGAGCCCATGCAGTTCGGCGCTATAGCGGACGAAGGCCCAGCGACGATTGGGCAACCCGACGTCGATTTGCCCGGCCCGAGCGACGAGGCCGAAGCGGTAATCGAGCCTGTAGAGATAGAAAGGCCGGAATTCGGAGCCGATTCAGTTTGGACCGACGAAGCTGCGCAGCCACTCGATATCATAACGGAAGAAGCGGAGGGGATCCATCTAGTATCGAGCCAACCCGACAAAGATGATCTGCACGAGGCTGCGGATCGTGGCTCCGCCGCCATAGAGCCAATCGATTTGGAACCGGCAGACGACGGCGCTAGTTCGCTGCTCGAGGGAATATCTGGTTTCGAAGAGCCGGTTGCTGAGGAAGAGTCGATTACTGCCGAACTCGAGCCCATTGAATTGGAAACCTCCGACGACGACGCGAGTTCGTTGGTGTCTGGGTTTGGGGATGCTGCGGGTGGGTCCGACGAGATGGTGGTGGATGGTGGAGAAGAGGCAAAGGAGGGAGTCGCGGATCAACGTGGCTCAGTGCCGCCCACCAAGGAGGTCTCGGCCGTCGAGCTGGAGGCACTCCGAGCAGCCGATGAGATGGTTTCAGGCCCCGACGTCCCTCCCGACGCAGGCATGCCTGACGAACCGGATGAAAGCCCCCTACTTGCTGCGGACGCAGGTACGCCTGAGGAACAGGGTGAAAGCCCCCTACTTGCTGCGGACGCAGATGTGGTTCATGAACCGGATACCCTTTCCTTCGTTGCTGCGGACGCGGAGCCTCCTGAAGAGTTGATCCCCGAGACGCTCGAGGAGCCAATACCTGAGATTGAAGACTTCGCCGAGGTTCCCGCGGACCTTGTTCCGGAAGGCATCACGGATAGAGGAATCCCCGAGATCGACGAAGACATCGACACGGATGCGGACGAGGCAATCGAAGAGTTTGTAGTAGAAGAAATTCTGGAGAGCGACGAGGCTCCCGAGCTGGTTATGCCGGCGGAATTTCCGGTCATTGACGAGATGGTCGAGGGTGGTGTTGAGGATGCGGTGGTGGCTGCCGAGGCCGCTGATGAGAGTGCGCCAGACGAGGACATTCCGCTCACAGCAGAGATTGACGCCGCTGAGATAGAGAGGCTGCGGCAGTTGGATGAGCGTGTGGCTGCCGAGGATATGGGGGAAGAGCAAGAAGGGGAGCGAGAAGAGGAAGAGGGAGAAGAAGCAGAAGTGATGGAGGCGGTGGTCGCAGAGGCTCTTGAGGTTGCAGATGAAGCAGAGGTCGCTGAGGATGCGGAGGTCGCAGAGGTCGCAGAGGTCGCAGAGGTCGCAGAGGTCGCAGAGGGAGATGAGGCCCCCTCCGAGGTCATAGCAGATGAACTAACCGAGACGCAGACCGATGCGCCCCTGCCGCTGATAATGCCCGAGGAGGAGGAAGTCGTTTCATCTGACACCACCGAGCCGGAGCCGGTGGTGACCGAGACGATGGCTGAAGTGTACGCGAAACAGGGACTGTACGATCAGGCCCGTGAAATCTATGAAGTACTAGCAAAACAGCATCCGGACGATCCCCGGCTGAAGGCTTGCGTTGAGGACCTGAACCGGCAAGCCACAAGCGCAATTCAGGAGACGCGCCAGTCGCGGTTCGCGGTAGCCGCCACCGGTGGTGAGTCGGCGGTAACATACTTGCAGCAGATCTTTCAACCACTGGACGGTCTCGATCATTTCGCCCCTGCATCTGCGCCGGAGGCGCCGCAAGAGCCTGAGTTTGATCCGGAACCAACGCCGCTCGAACAGGCCTTCTCAGAGGACCCCCCTGCCGCCCCTGGGGAACCTACGGTCCCGGCGGCAGACGAGGTGAGCCTGGCGTCCGTGTTTGACGGAAGCGCTCCAGACACCACGTCTCCGGAAGCCGCTCCAGACGCAGAAGAAGGGGTGTCGTACGACGAATTCTATGGAACGATGCCTCCGAGTGAGTCGTCGGATGAGACGGACGGAGAAGATGACTCCTCCGACGACGATGAGAACTTCAAGAACTGGCTCAAAGGTTTGAAGACGTAAGTGAGCACCTCCGGGTTTGGGGCACGGAGTTGTTTGCTTGGTATCGACGCTTTGACTTCGCATCTCGCGGCTCGTGACAGCTGAGCGTTGTGAAGCCAGACGCGATGAGCTTGTCTCAATTCTGGAAGAGGAGGGGCTGGGCGGGCTGATCGTCACGCACCTGCCGAACATCAGGTACCTCACAGGATTTTCCGGGTCCTCGGCCGTCCTCGTCGTATCGAAGTGCGGGTCATTGATAGTTACGGATCCGAGGTACCGGACTCAGGTGGCTTTGGAGGTGGGCGACGCGATACGAGTGGAGGTGGTGAGCAGCGACGTATGGGGCAGGTTGTGGGAGAGTTTGTCTGATTGGGACGAACTCGAAACGCTGGGATTCGAGTCGCACTCGGTATCGGCGCGGAAGGTAACCGAGTTTGCGGAGTCACCATTTGCCGATCGTACGAGGCCAGCGGATTCTCTTGTGGAGCGTTTGAGGGTTAGCAAGTGTCCGGAGGAAGTGAAAGCGATTGAAGCAGCGGCGCATCTGGCGACCGAGGCATTGGATCGAGCTCTGCTGCACGTGAAGCCAGGTCTGACCGAGCTGTAGGTTGCTGGATTGCTCGAGCGCGAGTTGCGTGTAGGTGGCAGCGAGTGGCACCCGTTCCCGACGATCGTGGCATCAGGGCCGCGCAGCGCGCTGCCTCATGCCGAAACGAGTATGCGTGAAATCCAGTGTGGAGAGTTATTGCTCCTTGACTTTGGTGCCCAAGTAGACGGATACTGCTCGGATATTTCTCGCACCGTTGTGGTGGGCCAGAGTGCAAGTCCGCGACAGCGAGAGA
>CAYTDU010000092.1:0-11922 GCA_964436395.1 uncultured Gemmatimonadaceae bacterium
GGTTCAACATACCCGGGCACATGTGGCAGGAGGAGGGCTGGGGGTATGCTCTCTTTCCCGACCAGGAGAGTCTCACTCAACGCTTTGAGGATTTCCTCGTCTCGATTCGCGATGCGGTGGAACACTCGGGGTTGAGCGCAGCGGTCTACACCCAGACGACTGACATCGAGACCGAGAACAACGGTCTGATGACCTATGATCGCGAGGTATTCAAGATCGAGCCTGAGGCGATTGCGCTGGCAATGATTGGATATCTGCCGCCTCGCATAATCCGCCGCGCTCCGATCTTCCTCGATCAGACGGAAGTAGAGTTTGAGTCCGTGAATGCTGGAGCCACTATTCGGTATACGACTGATGGAACCGAGCCTTCGATTTCATCTGAGGTGTATGAAGCTCCGTTCGAGGTATACGAGACGACATCATTGAAGGCGCGCACGTTCTGGCCAGGCGACATTACGAGTCGCGTGAGCAATTACGAGGTCAGGAAAACGATTGCTTCGCCGGCGACAGTTGCTGAAGACGTTCAGCCTGGGTTCTTCGTGGAGTACTTCGAGCAAGACGGCAGCTGGAGAACGTTGCCAGACTTCGATTCGCTCAACGCGGCAAACGTCAGCGTGGCGACGCGCATCGACCTGTCTGTGGCGCCGGGCAACGAGAACTTCGGCCTCCGCTTCCGCGGCTTTTTCGACGCTCCCACGACTGGCGTGTACGGCTTTTTTCTCTCGTCTGACGATGGGAGCCGGTTGGTACTGGATGGCGATCTGCTCGTGGACAACGACGGCATTCACGGCGCGAGGGAGATATCCGGTTACGCAGCGCTCGAAGCCGGTTTGCATGAGATCGAGCTGGTTTTCTTCCAAGGGACTGGCGGGATCGGTCTTTCACTCTTCTTTGATGGTCCGGGTATTGAGAGGCAAGAGCTGCCCTCCGGCATGATGTTTCACACTACCTTACCGTAACCGCATGAAAAACAGCGAACTCAGAACAGGTGGTTTGTTATGAAAAGGACGACGTTGCTTCTGCTGCTGATCGGGCTGCCGTTTTGTCTAGACGCGCAACAGTCTCAGGAACTCACACCCGAACAGCAACTGCTTCAGGTCATGCACTCCATCGAAAGCAACGTCCTCTACTCGTGGGTGGACACGCTCGCTTCGCCTCGGTTCTCGGGGCGACTCACGGGTACCAAAGGTTATGACGATGCCGCTGCTTGGGCGATCGAGTATTTCAAGCAATGGGGATTGGAGCCCGGGGGTGACAACGGTACCTACCTACAGAGCTTCCCGCACTTCTATACAGAGATCTTCCCGGGTGGTGAGCTGTATATGCATGTGCCGGTTGGGGACGAGGTTGTTTACAAACACTACCAGTATGAAGATGACTACTTCCCAGGCTCGACTTCAGACAGTGGTGAGGTGACCGCCGAGGTCGTGTACGTGGGGTATGGAATAACCGCGCCGGAGTTGGGTTACGACGACTATGCCGGCGTAGACGTGCGCGGGAAGATCGTAGTGTACGAGCCCGAGGTACCTGTCTCTCCAAGGGATGATCCAGACACATTTTTGGAATGGCGCCCTTACTCGTTCCACCAGTACAAGCTGGAAAACGCCGCGAGCCACGGTGCAGTCGGAGTGATCTACGACTACCACATCGTGAATCCAAACAACGCGTTCGTCGAGGACTTCATCTATGCGGTGGTGAGCAGAGGGGTGGTTGCGGACATTTTTGCTGGCACTGGCGAAGATCACGGTGAGACTCTGACCTACATACGCGAGGAGTTGAAGCCTCACTCATTCGAAACCGGCAAGGTGTTCACGATCAAGATGAACACCCGACACCACGCCGACGCTGTAGGGACTAACGTCGTCGGCGTTATTCCTGGTTCAAACCCGGCGCTGGCGAACGAACCGATTCTGATCGGCGCCCACCTCGATCACCTCGGCATGAGTCATGAAATGATGCCGGGAGCAAACGACAACGCCTCGGCCGTATCTGTGGCAATGGCGGTAGCAAAAGCTCTGATGGAGAGCCCGGTGAAGCCGGTCAGGCCGATAGTGTTCTTACTGTGGGGAGCTGAGGAACAGGCGGTTTACGGATCCCGCTACTACACGGAGAACCCGATCTATCCGCTTGAGACAACCGTCGCCTACATCAATCTCGAGAGCGTAGGTACCGGAACCATCATTCCGGCCAACGCGGCGCTGAACTACCCGCGTTTCTGGGCATACATCGAGAGGGCGAACGATCAATACGTGCATCGAATCATGCGCCCAAGCGAAAGCTCATATATCGCTCGCCCACGCCAAGATACTGCATGGTTCATCTGGGCCGACGTACCTTCGATCAATTTCGGCTCCTACGGGGCTCCGTCCTTCTACCACAACACAAAAGACAGAATAGAAACCATCACGCCGGAGATCTTGGAAGACCTGGCGCAGATAGTCTTCATGGCTGTGACAGAGATGGGTAGCCAGGAGGAGTTGGACTTCAGGAACTGATTCCCAACTGGCGTATGCCCGCGGGCACGCGTATCCGGATGTCAATTGAGTTTGTTGCCTCGGCCTCTCTTTGTGGGAGCCGGGGCGCTACATCGTTCGGTTAGGTGTCCTCACCTTACGGAGACCCGATCTCTTCGTCCGGTCTATCGTCACCGCCACTGCTCGTCGAGCAACTATCGACCATCGCGTTTTTCAACGTAAAGGTCAGGTAACTCACCTGGTCTGTTGAAATGCCACTCACGCTCGATCCGCCGCTCACACTCGGCTGACCACCGATAGTGAGACCCCCGGCAACGGACTCGAGTTGTTCCTCACTGAGTTCTTCGGAAGTGAACTCGAAGTCAAACCGCGCGGCGAGTTCAGCGATTGCTTTGGCCAGTTCGGGTTTTTCTGTGGCAACGTTCAAGAAGTCGAGGATCGAGCCTTTCACGAGGACCTCCTGGGTAGGGTAACCGCTATCAGCAATCTACGGCTCAATTTGATGACCTTCAATGATTGGTGGCTGCCTGGTACACTTCGAAATCGCATTAATGCGGTACAGAGGGCAACTCAAACGGAGTATTCCAAATGTCACCAGGTGTAGGTCTGCTCGCTCGCACACGCAATCCGGTGTGTTATCTTGGCACTCGGGCGTTGTGCTTGGCCATAGGTGCCATGTTCGCTGTTCCAATATCAACACGCGCACAACTCACCACACCAGAACAGTTCTTCGGCCACGAGATCGGCGCCGATTACGTGCTGCCCAACTACCGGCAGCTCACCGAATACTGGCGGCTTCTCGAGAGTGAATCCGACCGCATGGTGATGGTCGATATCGGCGAGACCGAGGAAGGGCGGCGCCAGTATATGGCGGTCGTCACGTCACCTGAAAACCACGCACACCTCGAGCAATATCGCCGGATCTCGGAGCGGCTGGCGCGCGCCGAGGGGTTGAGTGACGCGGAAGCGCTGGAACTGGCCGCCGAGGGCAAGGCAGTGGTTTGGATCGACGGCGGTCTCCATGCCAGCGAGGTCCTTGGCGCCCAGCAACTGATGGAGACGCTGTGGCAGATGGTGAGCGGTACGGACACGGAGACGATGCGTATCCTGAACGACGTCATCATCCTCTTTGTACATGCCAACCCCGACGGGCATGATCTCGTCGCTGACTGGTACATGCGAATCGATGAGCCAACCGAGCGTTCGCTGTCCGGGTTGCCTCGGTTGTATCAGAAGTACATCGGCCACGACAACAATCGAGACTCGTTCGCGTCGACGCAGCGCGAGACAGAAAACATGAACCGGGTGCTGTATCACACATGGTATCCGCAGGTCATGTACAACCATCACCAGACGGGACCTCCGGGCACGGTCATGTTCGCCCCGCCGTTCAGGGATCCATTCAATCACAACTTCGATCCACTAATCATCACAGGCATCGACCTGGTCGGCGCAGCAATGCACAATCGGTTCGTTGCGGAAGACAAGCCCGGTGTCGTGCGCCGACGTGGCGCCAACTACTCGACCTGGTGGAACGGTGGCCTGAGGACCACTGTGTACTTCCACAACATGATCGGATTGCTCACGGAAACGATCGGAAGTCCCACACCGATGGACATTCCGTTCGTGGCTGAGCGTGTGCTGCCGAGTGATAACTTGCCTTACCCGATTCACCCACAGCCGTGGCACTTCCGTCAGTCGGTCGATTACTCCGTGACTGCTAACAAGGCGGTGCTCGACGTGGCGTCGCGGCACCGCGAGCAGTTCCTGTACAACATCTACCAGATGGGCCGAAACTCGATCGAGCGCGGCAGCAGAGACAACTGGACGATTCGCCCAAGGCAACTCGATGCTGTACGTGAGGTCCTGAACCAGTCGTCCGGCATGGCCGATTTCGCCGCCGCGATGGGTGGGTTCGGTGGAATGCCGCTGCCCGCATCCGAGTACGCGCGCCTCAACCATCCGGACGCGAGAGACCCGCGCGCTTTCATCATCCCGTCGGATCAGGTCGATTTTCCAACGGCAACGAGGTTTGTCAATGCGCTGCTGGAGAACGGTGTCACTGTTCACCTTGCCACCGCAGACTTCACGGTGGCAGGCAAACAATACCCCGCCAACTCATACGTGGTTCTCGCAGCTCAGGCGTTTCGACCGCACGTGATGGACATGTTTGAGCCGCAGGACCATCCGAACGATTTCTCGTATCCGGGTGGTCCTCCCACGCCACCATACGACGCCGCCGGTTGGACACTGGCGTTTCAGATGGGCGTTGAATTCGATCGAATTCTCGAGGGTGTCGAAGGCCCGTTTGAGCGGATCGAGGCGTGGAACGTGTCGCCACTGCCCGGTGATGTCACTGGTGGCGGCGAAACGGTGGGCTACCTGCTGAGTCACCGTGTGAACGATGCGTTCAGAGTGATCAACCGATCGCACGCTCGGGGTATCGATGTCCATTGGATCGCTGACGCAACCGCAGATCTCGAGGCCGGTACCTTCTTCATTCCGAACGGGAGGGGTGTCGCCCGGTTCGTTGAAGAGATGGCCGCCGAGTTCGGCGTGGACTTCACCGGTGTGACGCAGCACCCGTCAGGCTCAGTGTTGCACCTCATACCACCACGCATCGCACTCGCTGACGAGTACGGTGGCTCTATGCCGTCCGGCTGGACTCGCTGGCTGCTAGAGCAATGGGAGTACAACTTCGATGTCGTGTATCCGCCCGAGTTGGATGCGGGCAACCTGCGCGACAAGTACGACGTAGTCATACTGCCCGATGGTGCGCTCCGTGAGGGATCGATGTTCGCTCAGTTCTTCAGCGGCATGCCTGACAGCACCGTGCAGCAGATTCTCTCATCTCCGATGTTCCAGCGAATGATGGCTCAGTTCGGAATGGGCCCGACAGATCCCAGTACCATCCCTGAAGAATGGCGGGCGCGGCAAGGGGAGACTTCAGATGAACACACCGTTCCGCAACTCCGTCAATTCATCGAGGACGGCGGCACTGTTCTGGCCATTGGGAGTTCGACGGTACTCGGAAAGAAACTGGGTCTTCCGGTATCGGACGCGCTGGTAGTGACGGACGACGACGGAACGGAGCGGCGCCTGGGACGTGCAGAGTACTACCTACCGGGATCAGTGCTCCGATCGAGAGTCGACAATTCCTCTCTGATTGCGCAAGGGTTTGCCGAAGAAGTGGATGTTTTCTTCGACAACAGCCCCGTATTCCGGCTCGGCGAAGGCGCAGAAGCCGCAGGCGTTGAAGCCGTCGCCTGGTTCGATTCGCCAGAACCATTACGCAGCGGCTGGGCTTGGGGGCAGCATTACCTCGAAGATGCTGCCGCCGTTGTCTCTGCAGATGTAGGCGATGGCCACCTATTTTTGTTCGGTCCTGAGATCGCCTTTAGGGCACAGCCGCACGGAACATTCAAATTCATGTTCAACGGAATAGCGCTTTCTAGAGCTGAGGAGGGGTCGCCGTAGTCGTTCCGGCACTAGTCGAAATCAACAGAGGAGAAAACGGGGGCTCAGTGGAGTCCCCGTTTCGCATTTAGCTGGAGATTGCAGACACGACCTTACTGACGCTCGTTAAGGTAGCGCTCCAGCCGATCCATTCCCTCCGCGATGTTCTCCATCGAGTTGGCGTAAGAGAACCGAATGTAGCCCTCACCGCCTTCGCCGAAGTCGATTCCCGGAGTCACGCCTACGTGCGCCTTCTCGAGTATGTCGAATGCCAGCTTGTAGGAATCCTGGGATATGTGCTTGAAGTTTGCGAATACGTAAAAGGCACCGGTTGGCTCGACTGTGATTCCTAGACCCATTTCCTTCAGGCGCCGTATCGTGAAGCGGCGGCGGTCGTCATAAATGCCTCTCATGCGCTCCACGTCTTCGCTGGCTTCTCTGAGAGCCGCGATGCCGCCAATTTGAGCCATGGAACTCGGACATATGAAGAAGTTTTGCTGGATCTTCTGAATGGATCGGATGAACGGCGGTGGAGCGATAATGTAACCCAGCCGTAGGCCCGTCATAGCATACGCCTTGGAAAACCCATTCAGCACGAACGCATGGTCTGTGAATTCGAGGATCGAGTGTTCATTTCCCTCGTACACCAGTTGGTGGTAGATCTCGTCCGACACGACGTATTGGCCGAGGTCGGCAATCTCCTTCATGCGTTCTTTGGAGAGCAGGTTGCCGGTCGGGTTCGACGGGGAGTTGATCAGAATCGCTTTCGTCTTGTCTGTGATCTTCTCGCGGATGGCTTCAGTCCGGAATTGAAAACCATCTTCCTCCAGCACTCGCACATAGACCAGGTCAGCCTCGAGAAAGGTTGGGAAACTTGGGTAGCATGCGTAATGCGGGTCTGACACGATGAGTTGATCGCCCCGGTCGAGCAGGACTGAGAACAGACTCAGCATTGCGGGTGAGGTGCCCCCGGTAATCACTACCTGGTCGGGATCGACGGTTACTCCATACATACTTGAGTAATGTTCGCACACGGCTTCCCGAAGCTCGATCATGCCAAGGGAGTGAGTGTAGTGTGTGTGACCGTCGTGAAGTGCTTTGCAGGCGGCTTCCTTTACACAATCGGGCGTGTCAAAATCCGGCTCACCGATTTCCAGATGGATGATGTTCACACCCTGTCTTTCCATCTCCTTGGCTCTCTCGAGCACGTCCATGACGATGAACGAGGTCATCTCATCGACTCGGTTCGGTATCCGCACGTTAGACTCACTCCGCGTCATCTCTCACATACCTCTTTCTAGTACAAAACAGGTCACTGGAAAAAACGGTCCTTGCAGCTTGAATAGCAAGCCAAGGATGCTGGCAATACCGGGGGGATTTGCCGATGAACGGCCTGATCGGAGCAGGCCGCAGGCGGACCATGTGACTTGCACGCTGCAGAATTGGGAATGCAGATTGGCATTGGTGGCCAACTGTCGCATTAGTCATGATGACTACGCTAAGCTTGTTGGAAAGATTAAGGCGAACCGACGTGACTAGCCGTCCTCGCCCCATGGCGCTACACCGCGGCCTCCTGATGTGCGGATTGGCAGGGGGGATTGTGATTCTGCTGCACCCCTCGAGACTGTTGATGGTTGATCCGACTCCAACATCCACTGGTGCGTACACAGAGACAGGGTTTCCCGCACAAAGCGACTCGGCAGCTCTGTTGAGACGACTTCGAGCTGCGCAACGAGATCTGGAACGAGTTCGCAGGCGAACGTTGCCATGGGGAACGGGATCGTCCGGCGGGCGATGTGATGTGAGAATTGGGCGTTTCTGTTACTGGCACGACGACGAAGACAGTTGGATGCCCTCACCAGACCACGAGGAGCTAGTCAGGCGCCGCGACGACTTTTTGGCCAGCCTCGACTCAGCTTCGGAATCGGTACCTGCGGACGAATGGATCATCGCGCAGCGCGTGCGGTACCTTGTCGAGGCGGAAAGAACTGACCGTGCTCTGGCGGTCGCACGAAACTGTGGCGCAAGCGAATGGTGGTGCGCGGCACTCCAAGGCTACGTCCAGCATCATGTTGGAGCGTATTTGGCTGCCGATACCACATTCTCGGCCGCACTGCAAATCATGCCGGAGCAGCGCCGTTGCGAATGGAATGATTTGTCACTGTTGTTGCGCGGCAGTCAGCGGGGTCAATACAGGGAACTTGCATGTGGAGATCGCACCGAATTCGAGCGTCGGTTCTGGTGGCTTGCTGACCCGTTCTATGCCGTTCCAGGAAACGAACGGCGCAGCGAACACTACTATCGAGTCGTCTTGAACGAAATTCTCGAGGAATCTGCATCACCACGCCGCATGCGTTGGGGCAGAGACAACACGGAACTGCTGGTGCGGTTCGGGCGCACAATCGGTTGGGAGCGGCAACGTGTAAGTGGTACGATGTCCGTTTCAGACGCCTCACTCATCGGTCATCATCGCAATGGCGGACGTCAGTTCGTGTCCCCGGCGGAGTATCTCGACGATCCGACCACAATTGCTGCCGGACATTGGGAACTCGATCCCGTCAACTCGCGCAGCCGGTTTGCTTTGCCGGAGTTTGTCCACTACGCGCCGATTGAATATCAGATCGCGACGTTCATGCGCGGCGATTCGGTGATAGTCGTGATGAATGGGGGATGGACACATCAGAGGCTAGGCGAGGATATCGCAATTGAGGCAGGTACTGGCGACTCGGCTGAAGTCGCTGGCGAGGGGCGCGAAGGAACCTCGCGAACAGCACTAGCGCTGGTGCCCGACGAAGTCTCTGAACCATCGATCGCTCTTAGTGAGGGCGGGACACCCGTATCCGTAGTCGTTGCCCGCACGCCGATGCTGGCGAGCGTCGAGGTGTGGAATGCTCGTGACTCAGTTGCGGGACGAGATCGCAGGTGGCTCGATGTGGCTGAGCGCTCGGTCGATGAGCTCGGAGTTTCGGATATCCTGCTTCTGACGCAAACTGACTCATTGCCAACATCGTTGGACGACGCAATCCCACACGCACGCCCAAACCGCAAGCTGCCACCTACCGAGAGAATCGACCTCTTCTGGGAGGTATATGGTGTTGATGAAGGCAGAGAAACGCTTCACTTCGCGCTGTCGGTTGAGAAAGTTGGAAAGAGCTTCTTGAGGCGAGCTGCCGAGTGGGCCGGAATCGTCGGGTCCACGCCGGACATCGTACGGCTACGCTGGAGCGAAGAGGTATCGGGGAGCATGTCGATAACGGCCCATTCGGTAGGTGTGCAGCTGCAGGACAAGATGAAAGGCGAGTATGCCGTGACGTTGTCGGTGCGACGCGCGACCGGTGAGGAGAAAATGTCGGCCAGACGCATTGAAGTACGTGAGTGATTCAGATTAGGCATAACATTCTGCGGCGGCGAGAGGCTGGACAGATGGGAGCCCGCGCGACATAATCGGAAACCATGGCTTCCATTTCCTACCGCACACTCGGCGCCGTGGCTGTTGCGGCTCTAGCCGCCATCTTGTTCTGGCATACCGCATATCCGACGATTACGTGGTGGGATTCCAGTCAGTATTCGCTGGCAGCTAGCACCCTTGGTATCACAGCACCACCGGGTTCCTTACTCCTCACGATGCTAGGGTGGCTTGTGACCCGCTTGCCACTCGGCTCAGAAGCATACCTGCTCAACTTGTTCGCTGGAGCACTCGCAGCGCTCGCGGCGGTGCTGGTCTATTTGATCGCGGTGCGCCTAGCCGATATAAACCGGCCGGCAGACGAATCCGCAACCACTCTACGTTTACAGAACGCCGTCTTCGCGGGAGCAACGTTTGGTGCGCTCACCGTCGCATTCGGTGAGACCCTTTGGGAGCACGCGATCAAGTTCACACCGTACGTCCTCACGGCGGTGTTCACTGCACTGATACTCTTGACGATGCTTCACTGGTGGAAAGACGCCGACCGGCCGGATGCGTGGCGGAAGCTTGCTTTGTTGGGCCTGCTCTTTGGGCTCGATTTCAGCGTACACCGCACCAACTCCCTTCTGCTTCCGGGCGTGTTGGTCTGGATCGCGTTGGGGCACCCACGTACGTTGCGGGATCCAAAGGCCTGGCTGGGCGGCGCGGCTGCAATGGCAGTGGGGCTCACGGCCCAACTGTCGATCATCCCGATTGCTGCCACAACAGATTCCATTCTGAACATAGGTGACGCGAGTAACCTGGCGCGCTTCTGGGATTATGTGTCTCTGGAAATGATGGGTGGCGGGTTCCTCGTCGATTTCTTTCCTCGAAAGGCGCCGTTCTGGTCGGTCCAGGTTGCCGATCTACTGCGCGTTCTGGGGGCCAACTTCTTCCATTGGAAAGGTCCGCTGGGTCCGCTCGGGCTGCTGCCCGCCTTCGTTGGAATAGCGGGGCTGGCGTTTCTGTGTAGGCGCAACTGGCGGTTGGGTACGGCGTTGGCACTCGTGCTGTTTCTCCAAGCCGCCGTCACAGTGCTCTACTTCAACATCCCCGAGAATTTCTTCAGGCCGTTCGATCGACACTACTTGCCAGTGTGCTTGACGTTCGGGATAACAATCGCCTACGGCTTCGGCGTACTGCTGACGGAGACAGTGAGGCGTTTCGGACCAAGGCGGCAATGGGCGGTTCCGTTGGCCGCGTGCGCGCTGATGCTTGCCCCTCTCTCCCAACTCGCCGCCAATTGGACGACGCACGACGCGTCGCGCCGGTACTTCACGAGGGATTTCGCCGCCAACATGCTGCAGGGGCTTCCACCCAACGCAATTCTCTTCACAGCCGGCGACAACGACACGTTCCCGCTCTGGTACGTCCAGGCGGCGGAAGGTGTGCGACCTGACGTGCAAATCGTGAACCAGTCCTTGGCGAACACCTTCTTCTTCATTGATCAAATCAGCCGAAGAGACCCTGCATTTCCGATATCGATGAGTCGCGAGGAACGGTTGTCGCTTTCGCCGCGTGAGTTGAGCGATACCACGATGGTCGTTCCGGTTTTAGGTCCCAACGATCAGCTAGGCATATCGGAAGAGACGCCGATTCCCGAGTCGATCACACTCGGAGTCACTCCTTCGATACAGAACCACCTGTTGCCGTCCGATCTGGTGCTGCTGGATATGCTGAGGACGAATCGTTGGCAGCGTCCGATCTGTTTTGCCATAACGGTTCCGGATGTAATGATGGTTGGGCTACAGGATTTTGGTAGGCTCGATGGGTTGTTCCAGCGGATCGTGCCGATCGAGAGTCCACCAGTGGATCACGCGACGCTGCGGGCAAACTTGTTGGAGACGTACACTTACGAGGGTTACGCCGACGAGTCCGTTCGCCTCGATGCGGTATCGCGGAACATGGGAATGCTCTACACGAGACCGTTTCTCGAGCTCATCGCAGCAGAACGACAGGGCAACTCCAATGCAGCCTGCCGTGAGACAGTCGCCAAGTACCTCGAAGCCCTGCCGCCCGTTAGGCTGGGTGAAGACGCTCCACGAAGTGCGCAGCTCGAGGCAATGTGCGAGCCCGACTCTTAGCCACCGAAGTCAGGGCTTGGGGCACGCCCGCCGTGTGCTACCGTGTTTGCCTCAACAAGAACGGCTGCGTCCAGGCGACCTCGACCTCTCCAGCGTAGTTGGGGTTCGCTTTTTCCCTCGTCGAGAGCACTTTCGCACGCACGTACAACTCGTGTCCGTGTACCGTGTAACTCGCGGTGCGACCGGATTCTTCAGCAAGGACCGCACCGATTTCGTCTGAGTAGCGGTAACGCGGCGAGCTGAGTATTTCGTCCTCGATGAGCGTTTTAGTGGCGTCGTAGCCCCGCGGAGTTCCGATGAACTGAGTGGAGTAGTTCACTCCCTCTTCCGCCACTATCTCTAGACTCAGCGTCCCTTCCGCGAAGCTGATGTCCGCCAGGCTTACGCCGGTAGATGAGTAGAATTCTCCATCCTCCATCGCGGCAACGATCGCTTCGGGGGTGAGTTCTTCGCTCTGAACCAT
>CAYTDU010000093.1:0-11906 GCA_964436395.1 uncultured Gemmatimonadaceae bacterium
TCCCGGATCCGGTTTGGTTTGTATATGTCGGTCAGTATCGCAGGCAGACAGAATGAATGCGAGAAACGTCCACGGTAACACGCACGATCTGTTTACGGTCTTCTTGAACGACATGGGGCGCAATGTAGGTGTTGTGAGCGAGGCAGTTCTGTGACATCTGCAACAATCCGTCTGGTCGTGACCGAGGAGTCACGCATGGCTCCGTTGTAGAAGCTCAATGGTTTCAGTGATTTAGCTCGTCGATTGCCGGGTGCGAAACCGAAACGATTGCGAAGATCTAGGCTTTCAGAAGTGTGATGTATCTCATTTTTGCATCCACCCCGGCGTTGTACCATTCGGCAGGTTTTCAGACGCACCTCGCTTTCGCTGAGTCGATCCTTCGGCTCCGGCTTTCGCTTTCCCCCTTTGTTCCACTCGAGGAGAGGAGTGAATTAGATGCAGCTCATGCAATCGTTCGTTCCCGAGGAGTGGCATGGTCCACTCGATGTGCTATTGGCTCCGGTGAGGTGGATACCCGACTGGCACATGGCAATGGTCAATTTCGTGTGGTACGGTGATACGAGTATCGAGGTTGCGTTCAAGCGCGTAGCAATCTTGCTGCCGATGCTGCTACTGCTCGCGGGGATCTGGGTTACCATGTTCTCCCTCTATACCATACCATTCCGCTCTAATCGGAATCGGTTTGGCACTGCCATGCTCATGGCTTGGTGGGACGCCGGGCGTACGACATGGTTTTACTGGGCCGGTATCATTCAGCTCGCAGTGGTGCTTATTGGGTGGCTATGGGGCTTGCTACGGTTGGCTGTCAGTTTCGCCGCAGGCGCGGCAAAGGTCGCATTCCAATCGCCACTGCGCATTCTGGATTGGACATCGCGCAATTACTTCAAGCCTGGCGTGCCCTGGATTGCCTTCGTGGGCCTGCTCGTTTGGTCTGCCGTCGAAGCTCTGATATTCATGTACACGCTTCAGCCGACGCTGACGGAAGTGCTCGCTGGAATAACAGGCTACGAACCTGATCCGCGGTTTTTGGCGCCGCTGCTCTGGCTGTTCTTGTTCTTCCTGGTGCTCGGAAGCTTCGCGTGTATCCACGCTCTAGCCGAGGCGGTGAGACAAAAACAAGTGGCACAGATCGTACAAATGCTTTCGGTTGAGTTGTTCGTGATGTTCTTCGAAGTGGTATTCCTCTACCGAGAACTGATCGATGCGATTACGCCGTGGATTGCGCAAACTACCAATGAGCAGGTTCATCTAGGTCTTGTATCGACGCTTGCGCTGGCATCATTCGGTTGGGTTGGCGTACGCGGAATGACCTGGTTCCTCTTCGGAAGCTACGGCACCCCGGCTCTCGTAGCCGTGCTATCGCGTGACACGATACGCCAGGAAACACCAGTGCCACAGGAGGCGTCGTACTCGCAACCCGAAAACGTGTGGCTGGCTCCTGTGAACGCGCTAAAAGCTGAGACCGCCTGGTTCAAGCAGGAGGCGCTCAGGTTGTTCGAACTGATCACACTGCCGGTGCTGCAGCTGTTCGCCGCGGCCATGAATTTCGCCGCGGTTGCGCTAGGCTCGAGGCAGATGTTTGCGTTGCCCTTCAACAACATCGAAGAATTGCGGATAAAAACCCTGCGGCCCCCGGGATCCGGACGCGCGAAAAATGGAGGCCAGGTGCCGGCCGTGCATCCACAACCGGCTGAGCAAGGAGGGGGCGCACTATGAGACGTGCAACAATTGACATGTTGCTCGCCACCGTTGCATTCGTCGCGATTGTGTCGTGCTCTCCTTCAGAGAACGCTCGACAAGCGCGTTCGACGCTGGTAGTCGGTATCGATGTTAGCGGATCCTTCCGCTCAACCGGCAACTACGACGACGCCATCGACTTTGCCGCCCACTATCTGTTCGGCCATCTCAATGGCCTCGGTGAGCTGCGCGTACCGTCGGCAGTCTTTGTTGGTTCAATCGGTGGAATGAGGGTTGGCGAGCCGAAGTCGTTTCAGCCGATTCATGCGTTTCATGGAAAGCAGGTGCATGAAATCGCGGCACAGCTTCGGGAGTCTTTTCCACCGGAGGATTCGTTTACTGACTTCAATGCGTTCTTCGAACGCGTAGCCACGCTCGTGAAGCGTCAAGGACTGGTACTGGCACCGCTGAGCGTCGTTGTGATGAGCGACGGAATACCGGACGCTACCGGCCGGACAGAAAGCCCGGACACCAGCGCGTACGCAAGAATCGATTTGGCTCCGCTGGAATACCTGTCTCGCAACGTTACGGTGCGTCTGCTCTATGCACCTCCCACCGCGTCCGTTGCTTGGGAACGGGATATTAGTCGCAGGCGAGTACGCATGTGGACCGTTGACGATCAGGTCATGGCCGGTTGGCGCGAACAGCTTGGATCGGCACTTCCTGAAGGTGCTCAAGGTGAGCTATGGAACTGGATCAACGACAACGTGGACTTCAGAGTACGGAGCAGACGGTTGTGAGGCGTGCATCGTAGTTGGTCCCTCTGCTCATTGATCACCAGATGCGCCACGGACCTCAAGGGGTTCGTGGCGCCCGTTACGGACCACCACAGTTCCTCACTCCGCCCGCAGCAGCCCCACCGGATCGACGCGTGAGGCTCTGACGCTCGGCACGACGCATGCGAGTACCCCCAGTATTGTGAATCCAATGGCGGGCAGTAAGAATGCGAGTGGGTCGAGCGTACTCACGTTGTGGATCTGGCTCTCCAAGAATCGAGTCGTCGCCAGCGATATCGCTATTCCTAGCGCGAGTCCGAACAACACCGGCCTCATGCCGCGCAGCAACACTATGCGCCAGATGCTACCGGAGTCCGCTCCCAACGCAATCCGCAAGCCAAGCTCCTTGGTTCGCTGAGCGACGACGATCGAGAGCATGCCGAGTATGCCAACTGCCGCCAGCACAGCTGCCATGAATGCGAATAGCGAGGTGATTGTCGTGCTGATCCGCGAAACTCTGGACTGATCTGCAATGATCTCCTCGCCACTCTTGATGTTTGCCAACGGCAGATCTGGCTCGACTTGCTGCACGGCATCTATGACTGCTCGTGCTAGCACGTCGCGAGGCAAGTGTGATCGAACGACGAGATGTCCCCACCCGGATGGGAACTGCTGCATCGGGATATATATCTCCGGTTCTCCTTCAGTCGTGAGCGACCGGAATCGCACGTTTTGCACCACGCCCACAATCGTGCTCCAGTCCGATTCATCGGCGTCCGCGTCTCCCGCGGTGATTCTCACTCCCAACGCCGAGCGCCCCTGCAGGTAACGGTTGACGAACGCTCGGTTCACCAATGCCACCTGCTCAGTGTCCTCTCGATCGGTTTGGTCAAATGCGCGACCGGCCACAAGCCTGATGCCCATCGTGTCAAAATACCCCGGCGTAACGGTCCGCATATGGGCCATCACAGTCGGATCAGGCCAGCCTGCGACTTCCCGCGTCAGCGACCATGAACTTGGAGCGCTCCCCATTTCCATTGGCATTGGGGTTACGGCAGCCGCTGCTTGGATACCGGGCACGCCGACTATCTGCCCCAGCGCATCATTGTAGAACAGGCGCAAAGTGCCGGCATCCTGATCCCAAGCGCCCGGGAGGTCATAGCTGAAAGTGAGTAGGTCGTCGGGAGTAAAGCCCACGTCTGTACGGCTCAAGTTGTACAGGCTTTGTGCGAGTAAGGTTGCGCCGATCAACAATGCGAGCGCCATCCCCACCTGTGCCGTCAGCACGCTTTCTCTCACCCGAAATGTGCGTTTGGTCGACCCGCCGCCGCGCCCCCCTGCTTTCAAAGTCTCGCCGAGGTTGTTGCTTGCGGAGGTCGCAGCCGACAGCAAGCCAAGCAGTAGCCCAACCAACGCTGCCGCGCAAAGCGCAAACGCGAGTGCGCGAGCATCGACGGCGATGGACGAAGTGTAGGGCAACGAACGCAGTGCTATGGTTGCTAGTGTGTTCGTGCCCCATGCTGCCAGGATTACGCCGAGTACGCTACCCAACGTTGCCATCACCAGCGACTCGGTGATGCACATGCCCACGATTGCAGTATTGCTGGCACCTAGCGCGCGACGCACCGCGAAATCGGTCTGCCTGTTCGTGCTGCGCCCTATGGCGAGGTTGGTCACATTCCCGACAGCAATCAAAAGCAGCAGGCCCACCGCAACTGTCATCCCAAGCAGTATAGGTCGTACTCCGGCCACCTGAGTGTCTTTCAACCCGCGCACCTCTGCGCTCCATCCGGCATTGGTCTCTGGGTTTTCCGAAGCAATCGTTTCGGATAGTTGAGCAAGCTCGGTTTGGCCGTCGGCGAGGCTCACATCATCCCTCAAGCGACCGATCACGCCAAGGTAGCGGAAGTCGCGGTACTCGCGGTCGTAGTCGAATGTGGCCGGTATCCAGTAGTCTCCCCCAGGGGGATACTCGATGTCCGGATTCGCAACTCCTACAACTGTGTACGGCACACCGTCCAGGATGATGCTCTGACCCAGCACTGCACTGTCGCCACCGAAGTTCAGATTCCAGAAGCCATGCGACAGTACGACAACCCGTTCATTCCCAGGTTGCTCTTCAACACTCGCAAAGCCGCGTCCCAGGGTCATGGGCAAGCCCATCGTAGGGAAGTAGCCTGCTGACACTGCCCAGCCTTGGAGCAAAGCAGGCTCGGGGCCACCGGTCCATGTGAAAATGTTCAGACGCCAAGAGGCGATTCTTTCAAAAAGCCTGCTGCGCTCTTTCCAGTCGCGGAGGGTCAACGGCGACACCCAGCTACGCCGCCCGTCGGGACCGGGGCTTCGCTCGTGAAGCGAGACGATCTCCTCTGTCTCAGGGTAGGGCAGGGGTGAGAGCAGTACCGGGTACACAACGCAGAAAATTGTGGTGCATGCACCGATCCCGAGCCCCAAGGTGAGCACGCAGGTGAGGGCGAATCCGGGAGTGCGTCTCAAGCTCCGTATCGCATGTTTGAGATGACGAGCCAAGTTGCGCCCTCGCTCCAAGATGCCGATGCGCCGCATTGGGTCGGGCGCGGGCGAAGTCGGATTCTTGCGAGCTGTTCGCCTGCTGCGCCGCCGGTCCAGACGGCAGCCGAACCCGTTCATAAGGAGGAGCCAATACGTGCGGAACCAAAAGGCGGCTGTACTCCTACCGCCATACCGCCGTGCCGCCGTACCGCCGCACCCCTGTACCGCGCTACCGCCGTCGCCTCCGACCAACTCACTGTAACTATCGGAGACAAAAAGCCGCATCTCCTCCGCAAAGCGTTTCCTAACCACTCGAGGATAGGCGAACATGATTAGGGTAAACAGCACACGCGCCGGCAGCGATTCAGGTCGCATCAGTGCGCCGCTTTTGGTGCCTTGATCAAACCGCTGAATGCTGCGTGCTGCACAAGACCGGCGAGCCGCTCAGCCTCTGCGGCGGCCAACGCCCTGCCGCGCGTCGTGAGCCCGTAATACCGCCTCCTTGTGTCTGTTGTCTCGGGCTCGGATGGGGGATCCAGCTCTTCTATCAGGCCTTGGTCCAACAGCTGGGCGATCGAGCGATAGAGCGAACCCGCATCGAGTTTGATCGTGTCGTGCGATAGGGCCTCCGCCTTTTTCCGAATTTCGTAGCCGTGGGATGGTCCCTCGGCAAAGGCAAGCAGGATCAAGAAGACCCTTGGATTGACTGGCGAAGCCGAATCCTCGTTTGGCTTTCTGGCCACGGCATAAACCTCAGTAAAAGGCAAATGACATAGAGGCGAATAACATATATGGTAATTGCCGTTATGTCCCTGTCAAGCCGGTATCTTAGATGCCGGTCGGAAGGCTGGTAGCCGCACAGCTAGAAACTTTTGGCCCCGCACGGAGTATCATGTAGCGGAAAACGCCACCCCCGGGACGGCTCCGATGCGTGTTCTGATCTTCAGTTTGTTATGTCTATTGCCACCGGCATTACAGTCGCAGACAGTGAGCGGAACAGTCCTCGACAGCGTTTCAGGCGCCGCCGTAGATCGTGGGTTCGTAGTCCTCCTAGACAGCCTGGGCAAGGAAGTTGACCGCACGCAGACCGATGGTGCTGGACGTTTCTTACTAGAAGCACCGGCCGGAGGACTGTTCCGTCTGAAATCACTCCGCGTGGGATACCGCACTTGGACTTCCTCCGAGTTTCCATTGAGTGGCGGCCAAACGCTTGACTACCCGATGCGCGTGGCTGCACTACCGATTCAATTGGCTGCAATCGAAGCAACGGAGGAAGATCGCTGCGACATCGATCCGACCGAGGGGGCATCAACCGCCGCGCTGTGGGAGGAGGTCGAAAAGGCACTCGGTGCAGCGGCATGGTCGGCAAACAGTCGACAATATCGCTATTCGCTGCTGCTCGTAAACCGCGATTCGGACACTAGGGGCAGGCGCTCGAGTCCCGAACGCCAAACGCGCCAGGCGGGTGTGTACACGACCCCATTTCTCAGCCGTTCCGCTGAGCAACTGGCTCGCGCGGGATACATCCAAAGCAACGCGGACGGTACACACTCTTACTACGCGCCCGACGCCGAAGTTTTGTTGTCCGATGTCTTCCTGCAGGATCACTGCTTCTTTGTCGTGCGAGACCCGGACTTACACGAGGGCCAGATCGGACTATCGTTCAGGCCGGTTGAGGGTAAGGAGCAGGCGGACGTCGCGGGTACGTTGTGGCTCGACGAGACGGCGTCCGAACTGCGATTCCTGGAATACCACTACACGGGCTTGCCTCGCTCAATCCGGGATGAACGGATAGGTGGACGTCTGGACTTCATGCGATTGCCTACCGACGCATGGATCGTAAGAAGATGGAACATCAGGATGCCGCTCATATCGGCCTACAACTATATGGATAGGGGGCAAGATTCCGTTCTGGCCGGGTTCAGGGACATCGGGGGCGAGGTAACGCGCCTCGCCGAGCGTGACGGCACGATCGTATTCGAGGCGGAATACGCGACCTTCGCCGGATTTGTGTACGACAACAGTCCCGGAAGACCGCTGCAGGGTGTGCGGGTTACCCTGGAGGGGACCGGCGACACAGTCACGAGCAGATGGGACGGTTCGTTTTTCATCACGGGGGAGTACAACGGAGACTATGACGTGCGCCTCCTGCTTCCAGACAGCGATTCCCCCGCATACACGGACTCGAGCACATCGATAACGATGACACGCGGTCAGACCTCACAATTGACCTTCGTTGTGCCTTATACCGCTGGGGTGATGGGTAGGGTCATCGATTCTGAGACGGGAGCTGCGATTGCGGGCGTAGAAATCACAGAGACCGGTAGTGACCGCCGCACGGTCAGCGACGAAACCGGCGATTTCGATCTGTCCGATCTTCCTCCGGGGTTTGTTCAGTTGACCCTGCGACACGTCGGGCACCACCAGCAGTCCATACGGCTCGAGCTGAGGCGTGGTCAGATGCTGCAACTCCCACCCGAGGTGCCACAAATGGCGCCACTCGACGTCGCCTTGCTCGAACCCGTGGTGATCGAGGGCGAGCGGATTGAGCTCCGTCAGCTCCGGCTGCGGCAGTTCTACACTCGCCGCGAACACGGGTCAGGCAGCTTCGTTACAAAGGATGAGTTCGAACAGTGGCACCCCCTGTACACGACGGACATTTTGCGCCGGGTGCGCGGTGTGCGAGTGGTACCCAATCCCAACTATGGTAGCAGAGACAGTAGGAGGTTTATCGTCGAGTCTTCTCGCAGTGCGGAGAGAATCCAAGGAGGAACATGCCCACCGCTGTATTTTCTAGACGGCGTGCTTATCGGCAACGCCCGAAACAGCGACATCGACGTAGTATTGTCTACCAATAACATCGAGGCCATAGAGGCATATAGCGGTCCCTCGCAGATGCCGGCAACCTTCAATATGCCAGGGTCGCGTTGTGGCGTGATCGCATTCTGGACCAGGTAAGCGGCCAAGCGCAACTCTGCGCGCCTTCCTACAAATGGTCCTTTTCCCGCACGGTTTGTCATACCGGATAGGGGAGATCGTGACTCAACGGTTGCCCCGCTCGAACACAACCCTGCCATCAACTATCGTGTATGCCACGCGTGTTTCCAAAACTTCGGCCGGCTCGATGGTGAGTATGTCTCTGTCGAACACGGTCAGGTCGGCGTACTTCCCAACTTCGATCGACCCCACCTTGTTCTCCAAGAACGCGGCGTACGCCGGCCCGATCGTGTATCCCTCGAGTGCCTCTTCGCGGGTCAGCACCTGCTGCGGGTAGTATCCCTCCTCTGGAGTTCCGTCCTCGTTCTTTCGCGTGATGGCCGCATAGAAGCCAGTGAGGGGGTTGTGTGAGTAGATCGTGTGATCGGATCCGAATGCTAGCACACTTCCAGTTTCGAGAAGTGATTTCCACGGGCTGGCATACGACTCGGCACGGGTCGGCCCCAAACGGTACACGAGGAACTCCATGTCGGACGTATGGTGGATGGGTTGTACCGACGGGATCACACCCATCTCACCAAACCTGGGCACGTCCTCCGGAGTCACCAGTTCGGCGTGCTCTACTCTAAACCGGACGTTGTCGGTCGGCCCATCGAAATCGGCAAAAGCCCTCGCATACATATCGAGACTCGTTCTAACGGCTCTCGGCCCGATCGAGTGAGGGCACACTTGCATAACCGTTGCCAGAGCCGCAAGGGAGACCTCGTATAGATGTTCGGGCCTGATCTCATAGATGCCCACGTTCCCCGGATCGTCGGAATAGGGCTCCAACAACGCAGCGCCGCGAGAGCCAAGCGCACCGTCGAAGAACACCTTCACACTTCGCACCTGGAAGAGATCCCTTCCGCCGTAATTCACCACACGGTGCTGCGCGAAGTACTCCCGCAAGTCGCCACGCCGAGGATTCTGCAGCATGGCGTTGACGCGGACGTTTAGTTCGCCCGCATCGACCAAGGCCTTGTACGCGTCGATGTAGATAGGATCGATCCCCGCGTCGTGCCACCCGGTGAGGCCGACCTCGTTCGCTCTTTCAGCTGCTCGTTTGTAGGCGTCTGTGTACCAAGCGAGAGGCCGATCAGGTTCGGGAAAGTGATCCGACACTAGGTTGTTGCCCATGTTCACCAGGAAGCCCGAGGGTGAACCGTCGGCCTTCCTCCCAATGACACCACCATAAGGGTCGGGCGTTTCCGCCGTGATTCCAGCTATCTCTAGCGCCTTCGCATTCACAAAGGCCGAATTACCTCCGCGCCGGTAGAGGAAGACAGGATTGTCGGGCGAGACCGCGCTCAACCCATCGTGCTCGGGGATGGTGTTGTCCTCCCAATCATCTTGATACCATCCGCCGCCTATGAGCCATTCGCCTGGTTCCATAGTCGCTATTTGGGCCGCGACTCTCTCCACGACCTCATCCCAACTCGCTGAACCGCGGACCGAGAATGTCTCCGGCTCATCCACGTTACCCAGGTTGAACGGATGACCGTGGGCATCGACCATGCCTGGCGTTACCAGCATTCCGTCCAGCTCGATCACGCGAGTGCCGAAACCAACGAACTCCTCCACGCCGTCGTCCGACCCGACATAGACGATCTTCCCGTCTTTCACCGCCACCGCCTGATGGATCGAAAACTCCGAATCGACGGTCGCAACCTTGCCTCCGCGCAACACCAGGTCAGCACTCCCCGTATCTGCACATCCGGCTCCAACCGCACACGCCAGAGCTGCAACGCCTACAACCGCCTTCGAGAAGCGATCCATTTTTCTGCGTCCTTTCTCCACACTGGACATTGCCGGCAGGGTTATACAAGATACGCACCGCCATTGCAACCACAGGAGCGAACGAAGATGGTTCCGCAGCAGGATGTTCTGGATATGGTTTCCCTCGATGGGAAGGTTGGAGTGGTTTCGGGCGCTGCGTCCGGGATCGGTCTTGGAGTTGCTACGCGCCTAGCTGAAGCCGGCGCAAAGGTCGCGTTGCTCGACCTGAATCTGGAGCTTGGGTACGCGGCCGAACAGGATCTTACACAACGAGGATTCGAGGTGCGGTTCTATGACTGTGATGTTACATCGAATGCGAGTTGCCGGGATGCAGTAGAACAGGTAATGGCCCGCTTCGGTCGTATAGACGTTCTGGTTAATAATGCCGGAGTGGCCGTTCGGAAGAGTACGGTCGACCTATCTGAAGACGAGTGGGACCTTGCGGTTGGCGTGACTCTAAAAGGTGCCTACCTGCTCTCGCATCACGTATTGCCACACATGACCGCTGCGGCAAGCGGGAGCATCGTCAACATGGGTTCCGGCTGGTCCCTCACCGGTGGAGAAAATGCGGTGTCCTACTGCGCCGCCAAGGGTGGGGTGCTGAATCTCACTCGAGCGATGGCAATCGACCACGGCCGGCACAACATCCGCGTCAATTGTGTTTGCCCCGGAGACATAGACACTCCCATGCTGAGAAGCGAATGCGAGCAACTCGGGGAAGATCCCGAAGCGTTCATGCGCGATGCGGCGGACCGGCCAATCAACCGAGTCGGCACACCAGACGATGTAGCGAATGCTGTGTTGTTCTTTGCGAGCGATATGTCGACGTGGGTGACGGGCGCTCATTTGGTGGTGGATGGTGGTGGGATCGCGTGATTTTGTGTGTTTGCCGCGGAAAAAACGCGGAAACACGCGGAGGACCGCTGAGTTTTGGTAGGGATGGGTGAGGAAACCAAACCCCGCTGTTGTCCGCGTTTTTCCGCGTACATCAGCGGCAGAGACTACATCAGGTCAGGAGATACGTGGCATGGCAGCATCTGAAAGGGTCCATCCCTACATCCCCAATTCTAATCCGGACGTCAAAGCGGAGATGCTCGCTGAGATCGGGCTCACCGATATCGATCAGCTGTACGATGACATTCCGGAGGAGTTGAGGTTCAAGGGGAAGCTCAACATTCCCGAGGGTATCACCTCTGAAATGGATTTGAAGCGTCATGTGGATCGGGTCCTATCCGCGAACAAAACATGCAGCGAGAACGTCAGCTTCCTGGGTGGCGGCTGCTACTCGCATTACGTCCCCGCGATCTGCGACGAGATAACCGGCCGTTCTGAGTTTCTGACTGCATACGCAGGTGAGCCGTACGAGGATCACGGCAGATTCCAGGCGCTGTTCGAGTACGAAAGCCTGATGGCGGAATTGCTCGACGTGGACGTTGTGAACGTTCCCACGTACGACTGGGGTCAGGCTGCCAGCACATCGATCCGAATGGCGGGCAGGATCACGGACCGAGATGTGATCTTGATCGCCGATACGATCTCGCCGGATCGGCTGAAGGTCATCAGAACCTACTGCGAACCGGTGATGAAGATCGAGCTGGTGGGGCACGATCTAGAAACCGCGGCCCTGGACGTCGGTGGACTGACGGCGCGATTGGACAACTCGGTTGCCGGATTGTACATCGAAAACCCTTCGTACTTCGGCACTTGCGAGGAGAACGGTCAGACTATCGCAGACGCAGTTCATAACAACGGGAGCTTGCTTGTTGTTGGGGTTGATCCAATTTCGCTCGGTGTGTTGGCACCGCCGAGCCAGTACGGTGCCGACATATCCTGCGGCGACATTCAGAGTCTAGGTAACCATCCGTGCTTCGGTGGTGCGCTAGGCGGGTTCATTGCCACACGTGACGAAGAAAAGTTCGTAATGGAGTACCCCTCGAGGCTCTTCGGAATCTGCAGAACTGAACGCGAGGGTGAGTGGGGTTTTGGCGATGTCGCGTACGAGCGAACCTCCTTTGCGGTGAGAGAACAGGGCAAAGAGTTCATCGGAACGGCGGCGGCACTCTACGGCATCTCCACCGCAGTGTACTTATCACTGCTTGGGCCTGAAGGTTTGAGAGAATTGGATCAGAACATCATTCAGAAATGCCTCTACGCCAAGAAACGGGTGTCGGAGGTCAAGGGAGTGAAGCT
>CAYTDU010000094.1:0-11818 GCA_964436395.1 uncultured Gemmatimonadaceae bacterium
ACGATGCGGTGCTTGAAGGAGAAGAAGAGCTGGACGGCAGGCGAGCCTACGTCGTGAACCTAACCGCGAAGCCGGAACGCAGGGATCTAGCCTACCAGAGACGCAAGGTTTGGGTTGATGCCGATCGGTGGGTCCCACTCAAGGAGGAGAGGTTTGCTCGCAGCGGCAAACTGCTCAAGACCGCACTGCTGAGCGACGTACGGCGCGTCGGCGATCGCTGGTATCCCTTTAGAATCGAGATGGACGACGCGATGCAGACCGACACCCGAACAACCCTGCAGATGTTGAGCGTCGAACTCGACATACGTGTGCCACGTGAGGTATTCACTCTGCCGCATCTAGAGGGTGGCGAGTGAACTTCCGGACTACAGTCTTGCTGCTGCTTGGGGCGGTTGCCGCAACCGAACCCGCGGCAACTCAACAAACTTTGCGGCTGAACGGCTACATCGAGCACCAATTCAGTGCCAATCACTACCCCAACTCCGGTTGGCAACAGCTCGATTACGATCGTGTCCGCATCGATTTGAACGCGAGAGCGGGCAGAGGTGCCCGTACCTCCGTTGCCGTTGTGTACCAGCTGTATCGGGGCAACACGTCCATTGCGCTCGCCGACGTACTGCCGGATGAACTGAGAGAAGTGGTTGGAGACGCCTCGGTGGATCTGGAAAACCGGCACTACTTGAATCATGCTTACGTAACGATCAGGCCGGGACCTGTGGAAATAACCGCGGGCAAGCAGTTTCTGACCTGGGGCGCAGGCGCGGTTTTCAACCCCACGGAGCTGTTCCGACCCAAGAACATTCTCGAACCCGGCTACGAGCGCGAAGGCATAGGTGCAATCAGTGCCAAACTGCCGTTCGGACCGCTGAGCGACGTAAGGGTCGCTTGGGTGCCCGATGGCGGATTCGATTCCAGCGGGAAGCTCGTGAGAATCCGACACCACTTTCAGGGATTCGATCTTTCGGCGATCGTTGCCGAATTCTACGAGCAAACGATTCCCGTCGGTTTCTTAGACGTAGAAGGTTTCCTCGAACGAAGGAGGACGATAGGTGGCGATGTGTCGGGAGAGCTGTTCGGGCTTGGTGTATGGACGGAGACAACCTGGTCCGACTTGGCAGGGGAGAGATGGCTAGAAGTCACTGCCGGAGGCAACTACTCGCTTCGCGACGGAACGTTATTGATGTTGGAAGGATTCTACAACGGGCGTGGGGAGTGGGACGCTCCCTACAGCGCTGCGTCTTGGTTACACCGCCTTTCCGGTACGCGGAGGACTCTGGGGAAAGGCATTCTCGTAGGCAATGTCACGCGTCCTTTCGGTCAACTTTGGTCCTTGGGTCTATCAACTCTCGGGAATATCGGCGATGGAAGCGGAGTATTGATCCCATCGGTTTCGTACTCATTTGCCGAAAACGTCGACCTCCTTTTCAACGGGCTGGTGTATTTCGGCGGCAGCGGCACGGAGTTCGGTGTAGGTGATTTGGGCGGCTTCTTGAGAGGACGTGTGTACTTCTAGAACGTCAATCTCGCTGCTGGCGGTTCATGCTTAGACCTCGGTACCTTCCATTGAACGGCTATTCGCTGCGGAACGCCTCCACAGAGCGTGCAGGTGAAAATGAGCGTCGATTCCAAGAACACCAATGGAACCCCAGACGATGCGCACAAGGTACTAGAGGCCGTCGTAATTCGTTTTGCCGGCGATTCAGGAGATGGCATGCAGATCGCCGGCGCACAGTTCACGATCGAGACCGCGCTCTTCGGTGAAGACCTCGCGACATTCCCGGACTATCCCGCCGAGATAAGGGCACCTGCAGGCACCGAATTCGGCGTTTCTGCATTCCAGGTGCAATTCGGATCCACCGACATCTCCACGCCGGGTGACGAGTTGGACGTGCTGATTGCCATGAGTCCTGCCGCCTTGAAGGCAAACCTGCCAGACTTGAGGGTCGGCGGAACTGTCATCTTGGACAAAGAGGCATTCGACGCGCGCAACCTGGCAAAGTCTGGATACGATACGAATCCCGCCTCCGATGAATCATTCGCACAGTACGAGTTGATTCAGCTAAACATCAGCCAGATGGCTGCTGAGGCAGTTGTCGGCTTCGACCTCAGTCAAAAGGAGGCCAGGCGCTCTCGAAACATGTGGACGTTGGGTCTGGCATTGTGGCTGTACGACAGAGACCGCTCCGCCACCGTCGAGTGGCTGCAGAATAAGTTCGCTGCTCGCCCAGAGATCGCCAAGGCGAACATCGCAGCTTTGAATGCGGGACATGCGTACGGCGAAACAGCGGAGATGCCTAGCTCCGCCGTTGGCCACGGAATGGGCAAAGCCCAAATGACGCCAGGCGAATACCGCGTGGCCACAGGGACTCAGACCATTGCGCTCGGTTTGCTTGCCGCAGCCAAATCGGCGGGGCTTCAGATGTTTCTAGGCTCCTACCCGATCACACCAGCGTCACCGATTTTGCACATGTTGGCGAATATGAAGGGACAGGGGGTAATCACCTTTCAGGCTGAGGATGAGATTGCCGCCATCTGTTCGGCGATTGGTGCTTCGTACGCCGGCGCCCTGGGAGTGACTTCCAGCTCGGGACCTGGAATTGCCTTGAAGTCAGAGGCAATCGGGCTGGCAATCAGCGCTGAGCTGCCGCTGATCATACTCAACACACAGAGAGCTGGCCCCTCCACGGGAATGCCCACAAAAGCAGAACAATCCGATCTGTTTCAGGCAGTTTACGGTCGCAATGCCGACGCGCCGCTACCCGTGCTGGCTGCATCGACTCCGTCGGACTGCTTTGAGGTTGCCGTAGAAGCAGTGAGACTTGCAACGAAATACATGACTCCGGTATTCGTGCTCACAGACAGCTATCTGGCAAACGCGGCAGAGCCGTGGCATCTACCAGATCTGGCTAGACTGCCAAGGTTGAGCGTGGATTTCCTGTCTGAATCGGACGACGCGTCACAACTACAACGCAGGGCCCCCGACACACTCGCGAGATCATGGATCAGGCCGGGGACACCAGGCTTGGAGTACCGAACGGGCGGCCTGGAGAAGGATTTCAGAACCGGGCATATCTCGTACGATGCAGACAACCACCAATACATGACCGATATTCGCGCGGCGAAGATAGGTGGTATCGGTGCGGACATTCCACTGCAAGAAGTTGCACTTGGTCCTGAATCGGGGCCTCTCGCGTTAGTCGGTTGGGGATCGACATTTGGCCCCATAAGGCAAGCCACCAGGCGCGCCCGTGATAAGGGATTAGACTTTTCACATATCCACGTTCGCTACCTGAACCCCTTTCCTCCGAACCTGGGCGAGCTGCTAACCGGCTTCGACAAGATCCTGGTACCCGAAATGAATTCAGGCCAGCTACTCACAATGTTGAGAAGCACGTTCCTGGTACCTGCGGAAGGCCTATCGAAGGTCACAGGACAACCGTTCAAAATCGCGGAAATCCTGGATGCCGTCACCGCTCTCATGGAGGTATAACGATGCCGGGGGACTCAACAACTACCAAGCTGAGGCCGAAGGACTTTGCGTCCGATCAGGAGATTAGGTGGTGTCCTGGCTGTGGAGACTACGCTATCGTACGCGCTGTACAGAAGACACTCGTTGAGATCGAGGCCAGGCCGGAGAACACCGTTTTCGTTTCTGGAATCGGATGTGCGGCCAGGCTGCCGTATTATCTGTCCACTTACGGCTTCCATACAATCCATGGAAGAGCACCCGCGGTCGCAACTGGAATCAAACTCACTAATCCAGGCCTCGACGTTTGGGTTGTGACCGGTGATGGAGACGCGCTGAGTATCGGCGGCAACCATTTGCTGCATGCATTGCGTCGTAACATTGATCTTCAGATTGTGCTCTTCAACAACGAAATCTACGGTCTCACCAAAGGGCAGTTTTCGCCAACTTCCCGCACCGGCACTCGATCTCCTTCATCGCCTATGGGGTCTGTGGAACGTCCAGTCACTCCGGCAGAATTTGCCCTGGGGGCGGGAGCGAGGTTTGTGGCAAGAGGGATAGACACCCAGCAAGACCGGCTCGTGAAAATCCTGAAGCGTGCTCACGATCATCGAGGAGCATCGTTGGTGTTGATATACCAGAATTGCGTGGTCTACAACAACGGTGCTTTTTCCTACTTCACTGACAAGAAGAACGCAACAGACCGACAAATTCACGTGGAGCATGGCTCTCCACTCCTGTTTGGGAAGGACGGAGAGCGCGGCCTGCGGTTGAAACCAGGGTGCGCAGGTTTGGAAGTCGTACAGGTCGGTCCGAATGGGATCCCCGTAGAGCAGGTGTTGGTGCACGACGAAACCAATCGGGTCTTGGCAATGCAGCTAGCCGGCTTGGAGCCACCTGACTTTCCAGTTGCACTTGGTGTGCTCTTCTGTGATCCGAGAGAAGCGTACGACAAGTCCGTGCACGACCAAATCGCGGCTGCGATGGCCGATGCTGAGGGGAAAGATCTCGTCGACCTGCTCCACGAAGGGAAAACCTGGGTAGTGGCCGACGAACGCTAGCGGATCACGACACCAGCGTATGCAACGACATCGCGATCATCACCTGTCACCATTCCGCTGTGCCTGTAGTCTACGACTTCGGCGGACGAGGCCCCAAGCAACCGCGTAGCTTCCAACACCACCGCGGCCGGTGCCCGGCCACACATGCTCACGTGTTGGTCTTGGCAGTACGTCAGCAGGCCCTCCGCGTCGAATCTCTCGATAGCCTCCAGCGCACCCCTATCTTTCACTGCCGCAGCTTGGGCCGATTCGAAGTGAGTCATATCCGAGGATGCCAGTAGGAGTACCTCGTGCGGCCATTCAGTTGCCGTGGTCGCGATCGCATTCGCCAGCTCTCGACAACGACTCCAATCGTCCCAGGCGAGTACTATTGGGACGATCGAGGCGTCGGGTGCGAGCATAACAATGAACGGTAGTTCGACCTCTACTGCATGCTCGAACGCGTGGGCAGCCGAATCGTGCGCAACCAGGTTCGTTTCCTGTTCGAGTCGAGCGACGAATTCCTCAGCGATCTCCAAACTCCCTACCGGTGTGTCGAAAGCGCCGCTGTTCCAAGCTGCCGCACCGCCGCGGTGAGATGCCCGACCAGTGTGGTTTGGCGCCACGATTACCACAACCCGTGGAATGCTGATACGTTTGAAAACGTGTGCTGCACACCCCCCAGAGTAAACGAGGCCTGCATGAGGTGCGATCGCGCCGAATGCTGGCGCTGGCTCTGCGTCGACGGCGTCCAACATTCCTTCGACCATCGATCGCAGTTCTGATGCCGATCCAGGATAAAACCGACCCGCTACTGCCGGTTGACGGATGGATGCACTGGGAGATGTCATTCGATGCCCCACTGTGAGTGGACAATCGTCGTTGAGCTATTATCCAAATAGACCAACCCGGTTGGATATGGCAACCCAGCTTGGCAAGCTGCATGCT
The DNA here is from genome assembly GCA_964436395.1 of uncultured Gemmatimonadaceae bacterium. Lineage (GTDB taxonomy): Bacteria > Gemmatimonadota > Gemmatimonadetes > Gemmatimonadales > GWC2-71-9 > JBDGYW01. The sequence continues at coordinate 5,455 of CAYTDU010000094.1, forward strand.
AATCAGCCCCACCGGGCTTGAGCGGATAACGCAAAAACGGGAAACGAAGCGGAATGGTACCTCGTTCCCCGTTTATCACAAACCTGACGTTAGCTAGATCGTGCTGACGATCCTTGCACTCGGTGCGCGAACACCAAGAATTCGATACGCGTGTCCACCGTCCAATCCAAACACTGTCGTTGCAGCCGCGTCAGCAGTCATACAATCGTCGGCTTTCACTGTAACGCTGTGTACAACGCTTTCGCGCGGTTCGGCGGTTTTGGGATCCATCAGGTGGTGATATTGTCTGCCATTGTGCGTGAAGTACTGCATGTAGTCGCCGGAGGTGGCTACAGCTGCATCAGCCAATTCAAACTGTTCCGTGACCTTGCTGGGGTCGCGCGGAGAGCGCACGCCAACCTTCCACGGGTCGCCGTCCTCCGATGCACCCATTGCGTAGAGATCGCCGCCCACATTCACTAGTGCGTTCGTGATTCCCCACTCTCTGAGCGCCAGCACTGCTCTGTCGACACCATAACCCTTTGCGATTCCGCCTAAATCGATCTCAACGTCGCTCTCCGAGAAATGCACAACCGGCTGTCCGTTCCTGGTATCCAGTTCCATAGTGCGGAACAGGCTACGGCCCGCATACCGGCGCACTAGGTCGCTTCTGGGTGGCTCTGACCTGTGTCCGACATCCCATGCTTTGAAGACTTTGCCCAAGCAGGGATCGAACACACCGTCGCTGGCCTCCGCCCACAGTAGACTCTCGCGCAGGACGCTGGCAGTTGCCGGAGAAACCGCAGTCGGCTCGCGCACCGCCTGGAGATTTGCTCGACCCACATCCGACGTGGTCTCGAACCGAGTCATCAATTGCTCCACACTCTGCAGCTCTGCGAAAGCGGCATTGATGGCACCGTGTGCGTACTGCTCGTCTCTGTGTACAACGCCTATTTCTGCGATCGTCCCCATCGAGGGTACGCTGCGCCGAATCAGCTTGCTCCGTCTGCTTCTCCACAATGGTACAGCCGCAATGGCGAATGCACCGGCTCCCAGCAGGAGGATTTCTCGTCGGCTCGGACCAGAGAGACCTGACGGACTTTGATTATGCATGACTGTGCTCCGATATCTCGCTTACTTTATCACAAACACCGCATTGAGCGCTGTTTTCTTCTGAACCGCATGTGCCGCAGCTGTGCGACCTCTCGTGCTGCTCGTGTCTGCCCCCGATGACTCCAAAGAGGACAAACAACGCCGCGCAGCCACAAACCCCCATTAACAACATCATGAGGCGCTCAACAACCCAGCAAACCCCATGAATGCCAGCGATAGGCAGCCGGCGATTATGAACGTCAACGCTGTACCCTTGGCAACTTCTGGAACCGTAACTAGCTCACTGTCTTCTCGTATTGATGCCATCAATACGAGGGCCAGAGTCAACCCAAGACCCGCTCCCCAGGCGTAAAACAGGCTTTCAATGAAGCCATAGCCTTTGTTCGTGGATTGAATGGCAAAAAACAGAATTGCGCAGTTTGTCGTGATCAGCGGTAGGTAGATGCCCAGGGCTCTGAACAGCGCAGGGCTGATCTTCTTGATTGCTATTTCCACGATCTGCACGCTCGACGCAATAACCACGATAAACGAAATGAGCCGCAGATACGGGGCAGCTGGAAGAATGAACGCGTAAAGAAACCAAGCGCAAATCGAAGTGATTGTAAGCACAAAGAGGTTCGCGGCGCCCATGCGCAACGCTGTTTCGACACGCCCCGACACGCCCATGAATGGACACAGCCCGAGGAAGTAAAACAGCGTGAAGTTGTTGACGACCATCGCCGAGATCAGAATCAGGAGAAGATTGTTCATTATGCGGCCTCCTCCTGTGGTACGGCCGGACTTAGGGCTGTTGCTCGTTCGTCTCTACGCTTCCTGTAGGCGTTCAGGCCCAACAGCACGAAACCGATTGTCAAGAATCCTCCCGGGGGCAGAACGAAGACGACCCACGGCTCGAAGTTCGATCCAAACAGAGAGAACCCAAGAACGCTGCCGCTGCCCAAAATCTCTCTGAAGGTGCCCAGAATCAGCAGTGCAATCATGAAACCGATTCCGGTACCTGCGGCATCCAGTAACGACCGACCGACCGGCTTCTTCGACGCGAAAGCTTCCTGGCGACCGAGGATCATGCAATTGACGACGATCAGCGCAATGAATGCACCAAGTTCCTTGTGGATATCCGGAACGGCAGCTTGCAGTGTCATATCAATAACCGTCACAAACGTCGCGATGATGACGATATACGTAGAGATACGAACCTGGTTCGGAATGAGCTTCTTGAAAGTCGAGACGAGCAGGCTCGATCCCGTCAGCACGAAGAACGTGGCAAGGCCCATGGCGATGGCGTTCACGACCGTGTTCGTCACGGCTAGGGCCGGGCACAATCCCAGCATCTGTATCAGCACCGGGTTTTCACGCCAGATTCCCCGCGTGAAATCTTGTTGGGGAGTCGTAACTCTCATCGGCTCCCTCCCCCGCTGTACGCATCAATCATTGGGTTGAGCCGCTCCAGCGCATTGTTGATTATCCGAATCACAGCGCGGGATGAAATCGTCGCGCCGGTGATCATATCGATTTCGTTTTCCGCCCCCGTACCGGCGCCCACCTTCACGCCAGCTACCGGCGTGGTCGTCTCGACGAACTGGCCAACGAAAGCCAGATCCTTGACGATCTTGTCACCGAGGCCGGGAGTCTCCTTGTGCTCCAACACCAGCATGCCAAGGATCTCCTGTGTCTCGGCGTCGTAGCCGAATATCAGCCGGACCACATCCTGAAATCCGAACTCGGCAGCCTGGATTGCATAACCGATCTGTGTGCCATCGTCTCGATAACCAGGGTAGATCTGGTCGAAATCTTCTGGTGCCTGACCCGCATCGAGTTCTTCGCGGAGTTCTCCATCGACAACGAAGAGTGTGTCGAATTGATCGGGTGCTCCGAGTACTAACTGGATAGCCTCCCTGAGCTCCGCGGCTTTGTTCGCTGTTATTATCGGGAGGGTCGCCACATATACGAAGACGATGAGGAAACCAGCCAACGCTCCAGCAATTCCCAGAGTCAGCACCAAACGCAGAGGTGAAGCTTCTTCTTGCTGCGGAGGTGGCGGTGGCGCGTCTTGCGCTGTGTCGGTAGTCAGATTCTCTTCCGTCACGATACCACCTGCTTCAGCTTCGTTCCAAAGACACGGGGTTGCGTCGCCCTATTGATGAACGGGACCATCGCGTTCATCAGCAGAATCGCGTACATTACTCCCTCGGGGAGGCCTCCCCACAATCGAATTACCACCACCAAGAAGCCGATTCCGAACCCAAAGAGCCAGCAACCCAGGTTGGTGGTGGGTGACGTCACCATATCGGTGGCCATGTAAACGGCTCCCAGCATCAAGCCGCCGGAAAACAGCATGAAAAAGGGCCCTGGGTAGCGCGCTGCGTCGAGCAGGTGAAGCCCCCCAGCCATCAATGCAACTGTGAGCAGTATGCTCGCGGGTATGCGCCAGTTGAGGTGATTCCTGAAAGCCAGGTATGCACCGCATATTAGAATGATGAGTCCGGACGTTTCGCCAGCCGAACCGCCGATGGAACCCATGATGAGATCGACGTTGTCTGTAGCCACCTGCTCGAATTTCATCAAGCCAAGTGGCGTTGCCCCAGTCAGCACGTCGGTGCTAGCACTCATCAACGGAAAAGCGAAGTTGTCTCCTCGAAGACTCCACCAAGGACCGCCAATCGCCGGCCACGTCGTCAACGCCACCGGGAATGCAGCTTGGAGAAACGCTCGGCCCAACAGCGCCGGGTTGAAGATATTTTGTCCGAGCCCGCCGAAAATCAGCTTCCCGAATCCGATTCCGAACGCCCCGCCGACGAAAGCCATCCACATCGGGAGGCCGGGAGGAAGCGTGAGACCCAATAGCAATCCGGTGATGACGGCAGATCCGTCACTCAGTGCTGATTTGGGCCCCAAGAACTGTTCGACGAGCAGGGCGCCAGCACAGCTCGCGAAGATCACGAGGAAGGAGCTGGGCCCGAAGAAAAAGATTGACGCCGCCACTATCGGGACGAGACTCCCCACAACCGACCACATGATCTTCGGCGTGGTGTCTTGCCCACCCAGGTGGGGCGATGCCGTTATCAAGAATGTTTTATTGCTCACGCTACTTGCCGCTTCCATAACGCCTTCTTGGCGACTTGAAACAGCTGACTCAACGGAATGTTGGACGGGCATGTGTACGAGCAACACCCACACAGCATGCAGTCCGCAAGATGGTAATCGTTCATTTCCTCATAACGCCCCGCTCTCGCGAGCGCCCCCAAACGTTGAGGGTTGAGGAAAACCGGGCATGCATCGAGACAGTGGCCGCATCGTATGCACGCGTGGGTTTCAGCCCGCTTGCATTCGTCTTCGGACAGCACCACGACACCCGAAGTGCCCTTCAACAACGGCACGTCCAGGTTGGCCTGAGCGGCTCCCATCATCGGACCGCCAAAGACGATCTCAAAGGCGTCCTCCTTCAGGCCGCCGCACATCTCGATGAGGTCGCGCAGCTTGGTGCCTACGGGGACAATGAGATTGGACGGCTCATTGATACCCTTGCCGGTGACGGTCACGATACGCTCAATCAGCGGCAACCCTGTTTCAAATACCTCTGCTATGGTGGCAATCGAGCCCACGTTTTGGACCACCACACCGGCATCCAGCGGCAGCTTGCCGGACGGTACCTCGCGTTTCAGCAAGGCGTCGATCAACATCTTCTCCGCCCCCTGGGGGTATTTGACCGTCAAAGGGTGAATCGTGATGTTGAGGTCACTCGGCAACGCAGCGGTAAGGGCTTCGATGGCATCGGGTTTGTTCTTTTCGATGCCGATCATAGTGTGGTTGACTCCAAGACACGTCATCATGATCCGGGTACCCAGTATCACCCGGTCCGGGTATTCCGCCATCGTTCGGTGGTCGGATGTCAGATAAGGCTCGCACTCACACCCATTCAAAACCAGCGTATCGATTTTGGCACCTTCGGGAGGCGTAAGCTTGACGTGCGTCGGGAATGCTGCGCCACCGAGTCCGACCACACCGGCGTTTTTTACCGCGGTGCGGATCTCGTCTGGCGAGAGTCCATGCCAGTCAGGTACAGTTCTGCCCCGGGGCGTCTGGGGCGAGTATTTGTCAACTTTGATCCTCACTGCGGGCGAGTGTGAGCCGTTGGGGTGAGGCCACAGGCCGATCTCCTCAATCTTCCCTGTGGCCGATGCGTGAACCGGTGCCGAGATGAAACCGTCGGCCTCACCGATTTTGTCACCACGCTCAACATTGTCTCCAACTCTTACCAACAGCTTTGCTGGCTTACCAGTATGCTGGCTCAGCGGGAGCACCACCTCGTCCGGAAACGGCATACGCCGTATCCGGCTGTGTTCCGTGAGGGTCTTCAGCTCAGGCGGATGAACGCCCTGTCGAAACGTCTTCAGCGTGTCGTCCATTCGCCGCTATCAGTTAAAGGGTTCTGCCCGTTTAATCCACTTGTCGAGGTCCTTCTCCTTCGGATTGAGCGGCGTTCCAGGGTGTATGATTCTCACCGAGCACTTCTCGGCCGCCTGCACCAGTTGCTTGAAGGTGCCGGCCCTCGCATCCTTGATGTATGCCTGTTTGTTGTCGTTATAGGCAAACATCTTCTTGTTGATCTTTATGCACTCCTCGCAGGTAGTACAGCGCGCGGATTCGATGTAGGGCTCCATCGCGAGCCCTTCATCTTCTTCTTCCGCTGCGGCAGCAGGTGCTGCCTCAGCGACCGCGACTGCCCCCTCGCCACCAGACGCCGGTAGAGCAGCAGGTGCCGCAGCACCACCGCCACCGTTGCCGCCCAAGATGTCCCCCGGGATTCCCTCTAGGCCGGGCACTGACTGGGCGGTTTCTAGGAGTTCTGCCACCGTCTTTAGACCGTCGCCGGCCCTGACGAGGCCCTCGGCCAACTTCCGCGCGACCACACGTGGATAGTGGGCCTTGAGTTCCGCCATCTTCGCTTCGTACTCTTGCCTCAAAGCGGCGACCTTCGTCTCGAACTCGCCTTCCATTTCGTATTCGACTGCGTCTTTGACGGTCGATGGGATCTCTATACCAGCCAGCTGCTTCAGGCGCGACCACACTTCGAGTCGATCCTCGCCAAGCTTGACGATCTCATCGGCCATAGTCAGCCGCATGAGTTTCTTGTCCGGGCCGACGTAGTAGATGAACGGCGTCTTGTCGTCACGATCCTCTGCTGAGAGGTCCAAATACTCGTGGTATGGCACCATTGCGTCTTCGTCGACCTCGCCCTTGACCTTCTTGAAGTGCTTGAGAAAACGTCCTT
>CAYTDU010000095.1:0-11765 GCA_964436395.1 uncultured Gemmatimonadaceae bacterium
CTCAATCTTCCGGAGTGGGTGCGCTTTCACTTCGTCCATTGCACACTTCATTCGAGGCAGATCGAGAAGCGACTGGCGGCGCTGCATTAGGCGCGGAACGGCCGTCCTCCGCACATCCTCACCGCTCTGCCGGGCAAAAGGGTGGTGGGCCGATCGATCGTGTTATTACATTGTGCCGCGTGCCGCTTGAACGTGGGTACAATTACTGACCCAATACCTCCATGCCGGTCTCTGCAACATCCGGGCTGAGTGGCTGCGCCGGGTTTCCACTTGCCGTCAGCGATTTTGCGATTGCCTCCGCGACATCTGACGTTCCTTCCCGAGGACAGATCGCGACCAGAGTCGAACCGGCACCGGAGATTGTAACGCCGTAAGCGCCTGCCTCCATGCCTGCCCGCACAGCTTCGTCGTACCCTTGGATCAAAGATTTGCGCACCGGAACCGCAATTCGATCGATCATGCCGTGGCTGATGAGGTCTCCGTCACCCGCTGTGAGGCCTAGCAGCAATGCGGCCGAACTCGAAGCCTGTCCTATGGCATCTCCGCGAGGCAAATGTGCCGGGATCAACCCGCGGGCTTCATGTGTGCTGATTTCTTTGCCCGGGATCGCGAGTGCTACACCAAGGCTAGGGTGAAATTTCAGTAGTTTGGGCACTCCGGCATGTAGAAACAAACCACCGTATACAGCTGGCCCCGCATTGTCTGGATGACCTTCCTGCCCGGCAGCGTGGTTGAACACAGCATTGCGATCGACTTTGCCTTTCTTCGCGAGTCGCGCGAGCGCGTAGCCGGCTACGATAGCAGCGGCCGAAGATCCCAAACCGCGACTGAGCGGAATGTCGGAACTGACCTCGAGGTGGTGCCCCGACGGCAGCGATGCTGCGAGCGCGTTGGCGGTGAAGTCTTCGGTGGGATCGAAGTCAGCGAGTGTACCGCCGTAGACCACTGGTCCATCGCCAACGACGATCGATGCCCGCAGCCAGATATCGAGAGCAAGCCCAAGGCAGTCGAAACCAGCTCCGAGGTTTGACGTCGATGAGGGGACACGTACAGCCGCAAAACAATCGGTTTCGGTCAATTCTGTCAGGTCCGTTGAGTCCGTGGTTCTGGTAGATTAGGCGTCACCGCCGCCGTAATCTGACATCATGCGGTGCAACAACAAAGCCCCGCAGCTGCGGGGCTTCTGAGAGGCGGGTGAGTACGAAATACTGTCGTTTACCCCTCCATTCGCTTCATCGTGAACTCGCGTTCTCCCCTGGGGGTGTTCATAGTGCCGGTAATGGTGTCTCCCTCGACGGTGCCCGTGTAGGTCATCTCCATGCTGCGATTACCCATGCCTCGATTGCCCCCGCCGCGAACGACAGTGAATGTGACAACGTTGCCATCGACCGAGCCTGCACTGATCGGGACCCCGCCGCCTCTCTGTCCCTCACTCGTGCCGGTCAATGTGTTACCGTCTTGCTCAAACGTGAATATCGTGGTCATAGTCCCGCGTGGCGTCTCAGTTGTCATCTCCCACTTGCCGGCGACGTTAGCTGTCTCCTGCGCGATCGCGGGATTGGCGCTAGCCAGCAAGACCAGGAAACAGGCCGCAGCGGTAACGAATCTACTCATGTTTGGTTCTCCGTTTCTATTCGTATCGTAACGCCTCGATCGGATCCAACATCGAAGCGCGTCTCGCCGGCCACATTCCGAAAAAGACTCCCACCATTGCGCTGAACGCGACCGCGACTACCACTGACTGCGGTGACACGAACGTGTTCCAGTTAGCCAGTCTCGACAACGCCACCGCGCCGCCCGCGCCTGCGGCAACACCAATGAAGCCTCCGAGCAAGCACAGAACGAGAGACTCCACCAGGAACTGCAACAGGATGTTTTTCCTGGTGGCGCCAAGCGCCTTGCGCACACCAATCTCCTTTGTCCGCTCAGTGACCGACACCAACATGATGTTCATGATACCGATGCCGCCGACCAATAGGCTCACCGCGGCAATGCCGCCCAACAGAAACGTGAAAGTACGAGTTGTTTCCTCGAACGTCTCGAGGAATTCTGATCGGTCCATTATTCGAAAGTCGTTGTCCCTGCCCGGCGCAATGCCGTGTTCTCGTCTCAACACACGTTCGATCTCGATCATTGCGATCGTCATCGAATCGGGGTGCGTTACCTGCACGTTGATTGAGCTGATCCGATCACTTCCGAATATTCGGTACTGGGCGGTCTGAATTGGAATGAGTATCTGTTCGTCCGGGTTGTTCCAACCGCTCGAAGTGCCCTTCTCCTCCAGAAGCCCAACAACTTCAAAGGGTATCCCGCGAATGACAATCTGTTGACCGATCATCGCTGGGCCGTTTGCTTCGAGGTTGGCAGGCACCTGGCTGCCGAGCACTGCAACCCGCCTTCGCGAAATACCGTCTCCCGCCGTGAACATTCGGCCTGTAGCAACGTCGTAGTTGTTTACATCGATGTATTCAGGAACAGTGCCGTTTACGTTCACATTGATGTTGTTGTTGCCAAACTCGACCTGCTGACTGCGCCTAAGTTCGGGCACTACAGCCGACAGCCCTATCGCGTCACTTGCCAGTGCTATCGCGTCATCCATCTTCAAACTGACGCGTTCTGCGCTTGCCACACCTCGGTGAAACGATTGACCGGCCTGAATCGACAGTAGGTTAGTGCCAAGCGCCGCGATACGTTCCTGTACGTCCTGTTGCGCTCCACTACCGAGAGCAACCATCGTGATCACTGCACCCACCCCGATCACGATGCCGAGCATGGTCAGAAATGAGCGCAGCTTGTTCGCACGAATCGCTCCCAGCGCGACATTGAAAATCTCTCCGAATAACATTCTATGGGTCTCCTTGAGCCGCTGCTGCAGTAACGCCTAACGCCTCGATATGCCCGGCATGCCGCCGCGCATCCGATTCAGCCGTTCCTGCATCTGCTGCTGGCTCGCGAGCAGGCTGGAACTCGGTAGCACGAGCACTGTGTCGCCCACCTGTAGGCCTGAAATGACCTCCGAGTAGTCGAGGTCCGTGAGACCAGTCTCAACCGAGACAGGCTCAGCAAATCCACCCCGCAGTGCGAACACGGTGTAGGTGCCCCCCCTCAACGCCGCGTCGGTTGAGCTGGCGTTCGCACCCTGTCCGGCACCGCCGCCACGGCCCATGCCGCCCATGATACTGCGCATGGTGTTGCGCTGTGCTTCGCTCAAGGTCCCCATCACGGCTCGCATGTCGGAAGCGTCCTGCAGCGCTGCTTCCAGTGCACGGGCATCCTCCATGTCAACATCTTCCGGAACCGTCACCGACCGACCCATCATTGTTACTGTGCGCGACTCCGAGCTGCTTTCATCGACCGTGGCTTGTCCGTTTCCTTCGCGTCCAGCACGCTGATTGGCTATCCTCTCCACCACTTCCTCTGGATCGAACCCCAATGCTTCGGCTGCAGAAACAACGTCGTCACCGTCGGTTCTCAAGGCAGCATTCGGTACGGCAACCGCTCCGTACTTGGCTCCCACGTGCACCTCTACCTCAGCGTTCATGCCAGGCCGCAGCAGACCGTCACTGTTCGGGATTCGGATCAGTACAGGAAACATCGTGACATTCTGGGCAACGGTCGCCTGGGGTTCGATTCGCAACACGTTTCCGTCAAAAGGACGGTTTGGATAAGCATCGACTAGAATGGTTACGTTGAGACCCTCACGTACTTTTCCTATGTCGGTCTCGTCCACTAACGTGCGAACTTGGACCGTGTCCAAGTTTGCCATCTGCAGGAGAATCGTCCCGCCGCCGACTTCTCTGGTTGCCGAAGAGATCACAGTGCCGACTTCCACGTTCTTCTGAATGATTACCCCGTCGTCGGGAGCTCTGACGTCAGTATCCTCGGCGGCGATCTCCGCGTCGGCCACGGAACGCTGTGCGCGCACGAGCTGTGCGTTGGCGCTGGCCACCGCGAGTCTCGTGTTGTCGTACTCCTCTTCTGTGATCGACTGAGTCTCGAATAGCCCCTCGGCTCGCCGTAGCTGTGCTTGTGCATTTTCCAACTGTGCTTCGGCTAGCTCCAGGTCAGCCTGCGCTTGGCGAAGCGTCGCCTGTGGAACTCTTGGATCCACTCGGACGAGCAATCGACCTGATCGCACCTCGTCGCCGGTTTCAACGTGTAGCTCGAAAATCTCTCCCGACGCCTTTGACTTCACCTCGATCGTCCTAATAGGCTCCACCGTTCCTGCAGCGCTCGCGGCGACAACTATATCACGCGACTCCACGGTGAGCAGCTGATACATCTGTTGAGTTTCTTCCTCACCATTCGTTCGGAAGAACCTCGTGGCGGCAATGACACTCACGGCCACCACAGCGATTATGATCACATTGCGAATCATGCTGTTTTCTCTGTGAAAATGTCCTCTTCGATCTCGCCGTCCCTCAAACGAATCTGGCGGGCAGCGTATTCTGCGATGTCCGGTTCGTGCGTGATGAGCACGATCGTCTGGCCTGCCGCGTGAAGGCTCTCCATCACCCCCATGATCTCGGCACTGGTTGCACTGTCCAGGTTCCCCGTGGGCTCGTCAGCTAGCAAGATGCTGGGTTCGTTGACCAAAGCGCGCGCGCACGCTACCCTCTGCCGCTCACCACCGGACAACTCAGCTGGGCGGTGTTCGACGCGGTCCCCGAGACCGACTCTCTCTAGCGCCTTGCGGGCGCGTTCGCGTCGAACCTTCGAGGAAACTCCCGCATAAATAAGCGGGAGTTCCACGTTGTGTAGCGCAGATGCCCGCGGCAAGAGGTTGAACGTCTGAAAAACAAACCCGATCTCCTTGTTACGGATGCGCGCGAGTTCGTCGTCTTCCAGTTCACTCACTTTTTGTGAATTGAGCCAGTACTCGCCCGAAGTCGGAGTGTCCAGGCAACCCAACATGTTCATGAGCGTCGACTTGCCTGACCCCGACGGCCCCATGATGGCGACGAACTCGTTGCGCCGTATTTGCAGGTTCACCGACCTAAGCGCATGTACTACTTCTGCACCGAGTTCATAGTCTCTGGTCAACTTGTACGTGAGGATGACGACATCGGCCGTCGGCATGTCGCCGGTCTGGAACTGCTGGTGTACGATGCCGCTCATATCTCTCTCCCTACCAAAGCCTCGATCTGGGCCTTGGCCACCAAGTAATCAAAGCGTGCCTGAACGATGTCGACTTCCGCTTGGTCTAGGTTTACCTGTGATGCCAGTACGTCCACTATTGTCGCGGCGCCGAGGCGGTATCGCTCTCTTTGCACGCGAAGGTCTTCCTCTGACGCAGCTCGGTTCGCCTCGGCAATCTCAAGGCTCGTCCTTGCAGCGGCCAGTGATGCCAGGTAAAGCGTGAGGTCCGAGTTCACCTGGCGTCGAATGTCTTCAGCCTGTGCCCGGGCCGACTCCAGTGCCCAGGAACTCCGCGTGCGGTTGGATTCCCTAGTGAATCCATTGAACAACGTCCAGGAAAAGCTGAGCCGTGCAGACCAGCTCGGGTTCAGATCGAGCCAGTCGTTTGCCGACCACGATCGGGAATACGACGCGGAGGCCCTGGGGAGATATTGAGCTGTGGTTGCAGAGTGTTGTGCTGCGGCGGACCTCTCGGATGCATCCGCCTGTTGGATCTGAGGTGATGCAGCGAGCGCTTCTTCCCGAAGCGACGTCGTGTCTACGTCAGCGATCACCAAGAGCATTTCGTCGGCTTCGGCCGTGACCGAACCCTCCATACCCACCAACCTCGCCAGATCCGCTTCAGCAGACGCCAGCTGGGTCACCGCCTGCAACCGCTGCAGCTCTGCATTTGCCACCTCGACGTGCGATCTCAATGTATCGGACCGCGTCGCGGTTCCTGCGTTGAGCTTCTCGGTAGATATGTTGAGCTGTTCCTGGGCTCGCTGTATGCGTGTATCTGAAATCCGCACCAGCTCTTCGGCGGCCAATGCATTGAAAAATGCCTGTTTTACCTGGAGGATAGTCTGGAACTCGGTGTTTATGTATGAAGCATCTGCGCTCGCCACCTCAGCGTTTGCAATACGATGGTCGGCCAGGCGGGAGAACCCGTCAAACAATGTCATGTTCGCCGAGAGGCTGGTGGAGTAAGACGACGATGAGCCGGATACCGTCGTTTGCGTCCTTTCGTCCCACCGTGTTGACGAATTGACGCTGTTTCCCGCGCTTGCGGAGACGGATGGCAGCCAACTGCCCCACGATTGGAGCCTAGTGGCGTGTGCGTTTCCGATCGCGCCCCGCGCCTGAACCATCGAGGGCAGAGTCTCCAACGCCCTGACGATTGCCTCATCCAGGGTGACGGACTGCGTCTGCGCGCGTGCTGCTGGCACGCACAGACACACCACCCCCGCTAAAATCAAAACCGTTCTATTCATAATTCCTGTCGTTTCTGGTTGCACGATCCCGCTCCCCTCTCCGTCTACTCCGTTCCAGTATTTCGCTGTATTTAGTCTGCTGCCCTTCGTTTAGCAGTTGCATAATTTCGTCAGCCACTGCCTTTCGAAGTGTGTCGATCTCCGCGCGCATGTCTCGCCACACAGCGCGCATGTCCGATTGGCTTACGTCCAATATCGAATCGACGGCGGCACGCTGTTCTACTGTCAAGTCGAGATCCTCTTGCAGGTGATCTGAATAACTCTTGCGTTCACGGTCGCGTGATTCGGCCGGACCAACGCGCCTGTCGCGTTCATCATTTCGGTCGCTGGCGAACACGTTCCAGGCAGGTCCGCCGATTGCGACCCCAGCCGCAAACACAGCCACCAACAACGCCACTGCCCAGAACTTGGATCGGTTGAGCATTTTGGCTTGTTACTCCAATCCCGTCGGCTGTGGCACTACGGCGTCACTCAACATGACAGCCGAGGGTTTACATTCGTTTCTCATTCAGTTGCCCAATTCGAGCGCCAATACTTCGTTCAAGTCCGGCGCCTCGCTTGCCAAGAACGCTGCAGGTATTTCGACGGATGCCTGGAGCGGGTCAGCAAGCGCAGTCGATGATTCTATCGGACCTCGACTTCCGCTCCACCACAGTGCAGCTGCCGCAATCGTTCCTATTGCTGCGGCTGCGAGTCCAGGCCGTGCCCACACATTCAGTATCTCCCACCATTCGTCGCCACCAGCCTGAAGCTGTTGTATATCGACAGCGGCATCGACTACGCGGCGAACGAACTCAGCCTCGTTTTGCCCGGTTAGAGCGGACCTCAAGGCTTCGCCGAGTTCGCGGTCCTGACGATGATCAAAGGGTGAGGCTTTCATTGCATGTCCTCCTTCAACTGCTCCCATCCGGCCAAAGCCTTCCGAAGAGCGCGACGGGCGTGGAACACGTCAGATCTCGCTGTGCCAACCGGAACCTTCAACACAGCCGCAACCTCGTCGTGCGAGTATCCTTCCACATCGAACAACACCACCGCAATTCGCCTCCGTTTTGGCAGTGTGGCCAGAGCGCGCTCCAGCGCCGCATTGAACTCACGCCTGGTCGCCAGACCATCCGGCCCCGGTCCCGACTCTCGGGTCTCTGGTGGGACCTGTTCGGTTTCCCTGACTTTTCGCCGCCTTCTCCTGTCCGTCGCGGCATTCGACACGATCCGCATGAGCCACGGCCCAAACGGTCGGTTCGGATTGTATCGCCCCAAGTTGCGTAATGCGGCCAGGAATCCGTCCTGGGCCGCATCGTCGGCATCGGCCTCGTTGCCAAGAACCGCCCGCGCCACTCGGCGGGCCTGGCCCGCATATCTTCGAACCAGCTCACCAAACGCATCGCGATCTCCGGCATGAGCGAGGGCCGCAAGCTCGGTGTCGTCCGAAAGCCGCGCGTCGGCCATTGCCCTACTATCCATACGCATGGAGGGTGTTTCGTGTTGACACACGGAGCCGTTGGTGCCGTTCTTCTCTTTCACGCTTCCCCGAGGCCGAGGGTCTTTTCGACTGGGCGGAGCGCCTCAATCACGAACTGAACGTGCTCGTCAAAATCCAAGCCGGCCTCTTCGGCTCCATGTCGGATTTCATCGCGGCTCACCGCACGAGCGAAACCCTTGTCCTTGAGTTTCTTCTTGACACTCTTGACCTTGAGGTCCTGAAAGCTCCTGGAAGGACGAACCAATGCGCACGCATTGAGGAAACCACATAGCTCGTCGACCGCGTACAGTGTCTTTGCCATGAGCGTCTCGCGCGGTACGCCAGTGTAGTCTCCGTGACCGAGAATCGCGTCGCACACGTCGTCTGGGTAGCCTCGCTCCCGCAGGATCCGTACGCCGGTCGACGGGTGCTCTTCGGTCGGCGACCGCTCGTGGTTTGGATATCGTTCGTAGTCGAAGTCGTGAAGAAGCCCAACTATTCCCCACTTTTCCTCGTCCTCCCTGTATTTGTTGGCGTATGCGCGCATCGCCGCTTCGACCGAGTACATGTGTTTGCGGAGTGCGTCGGACTCCGTGTATTCGTGCATCAAATCGAGTGATTCCTGGTAGTTCATTCGTTCCTCTCCGGTACCCATCGTTCAATCCAGTATTGGAGCATCAGCGCGGCCCATATGGCCCTTCCGTGATTCACCAGACCGCTTCGATGCTCACTGAGAAGTTGGCGAACATTGCCCGGATGTAACAGACCTTGGCGTTCGATTCGCTCGGCCTGCAAGAGTCTGTCGACGTCCGATCGCAATGCGCCGTTCAACCAGGTGGCAACCGGAACACTGAGACCGCGTTTCTTGCGGAGAACCAACTGCCGCGGCAGCCATTGGAGTGCCACCTGCTTGAGAAGCCATTTTGTGGTGGTTCCTCTGATCTTCAACTTTGAATCGAGTCCCAACGCAAAGCCTGACACATCCCGATCCAGATACGGCGCCCTAGCCTCGAGGGACGCCAGCATCGTGGCGCGATCAACCTTCACCAGCAAGTTGTCGCGCAGATATGTCTGATAGTCAAACAAACATGCGCGTGCAATTGTATCTCCAGCCTCGGGAAAGTCCGGCGGTTCGTACTCCTGATTCAACACCTCCGGACTCAACACCCCGGCTCCGGCTCCCGTCCCGAACCACGTCATGTGTCGGTCTGCAAGAGGCAGGGACGCACCGCTCAAGAATCGCGTCGCCAGGTACTCTAGTGAGACCTTGCTTTCCAACGAGACAGGTATCGCACTAGTGACTCTCTCGAGCAGTGCTCTCGCACTGCCTGGGAGCCTTTGAAAATACGGAGCGAACCTATGTCCCAGGTATGTCGGGTATCCCCCGAACAGTTCGTCAGCCCCTTCACCACCCAACACGACTTTCACATCCTCCCTCGCGGCACGCGACAACAGATAGGTGGGGAGGATCGCAGGGTCAGCACTGGGCTCGGCCAGCCGACTCACGATGAAGTCCAGTGCCTCGGTCAACGCCGCACGATCTGCAATCACCGTTCTGTGATTGGTGCCGAGAAATGCTGCCAACTGCTCCGCGAAGGGACTCTCGTCGAACTGCGGCTCAGCGAAACCAACGCTAAAGGTGTTTACCGGGCCGGACTCGATGTGGTGGCAAGCGAGCGCCGCCAGCAACGATGAATCCACACCGCCGCTCGTGAAAATGCCGACTGGGACGTCTGCAGTGATCTGCTTCTGCACTGCCGTAGAGATAAGGGATTCGAGGGTGGTCGCTTGATCAGTGCTGCTTCGAGGTCCTTCTGTAATGGCGGTCGGTTGCCAGTAGCAATGTTCTTTGCTGCCGGAGACAGAGACGGTCAAGCGGCATCCAGCACCGACCTTCCTGACATGCTCGTACATCGTTTTCGGCTCGGCGATGTATCCGAGAGTCACGAAGTCACGAACCGATCGTACATCTAAGGCGTAGGATTGGTTTGGTAGCCGCAGAAGTGACTGCACCTCAGACGCGAACCACAGCTCATCACCACGATACGTATAAAACAAGGGCTTCTCACCCGCCCTATCTCTTGCGAGGGTCAGTTCATGCCTGTTCGCGTCATACACCGCGATGGCAAACATGCCATCGAGCTCGAGCACAAATTCCGGCCCCATGTCCGTGTAGAGTGGCACAATGATTTCGGCGTCAGAACACGATCTATACGGGAAATCAGAGTATCGCCTGCGCAAATCAGGGGCGTTGTAGATCGCTCCGTTGACCACCGCCCATACGCAGTTCTCTGGATCGCTGAACGGTTGGTCTCCGGCGGGGGTCGGGTCATAGATGCGGAGTCGCTCGGCGCCCAAAGCAGCACGCTGGGTTACTCGAATACCATGAGCATCGGGTCCTCTGTGGCGCAGATGCTCACCAATCTCATCTAACGCTTCTCTGTGTTGGAGGGGAGCGCTGCTCAGAGCGATGGCGCCGTAAATGCCGCACACGATCAAGGTGCCGTTCGAGCAAGAGTTGCCAAGCCGCAGGGGCCGTACGCGGCATACTTGTCAGTTGTCACGAGGAGGCTCAACCGGCTGAGCGCCTCCCTTGCATCTGCGTTTTCGGCGGCGACAACGAATACCGTGGGCTCCGAGCAGCTTAGCAGCGCTTCCCGCCACCAGTCGGCGTGTCGTAACGGGAACCCAAAGCCCCGGTACTCGCGAATGTGGCGAGGAATGTAGTTGCTGGTCAGCTCCCCGCCGTCCGCCGTGGACACGATGATTGTATGCCGGAGGTAGAACGGCAGCGATGGTGGGTAAACACCTACACCGACGATTCTCACTGGGCTGCCCGCCGCCGCAGATATTGCCGCTGCAACGACCTCGGCAGAGCGATCGTTGCCGATTGCCCTCATGAGGGCATGGCTCGAGAATGGAATTGCAGCCACCGGTATCGAACATGCCAATAGCACGAGTTCCAAACTCCTATGCGCAAACCAGACGAGTATGCCCCCAGCGAGGCACGCCGCGCCAAGTAGCACGGCAGTTCCAGGTATTGCCGCCGCAATTTCTTGGTTAGCAGGCACGAGACCGGGTATGACCCTGCTCGCACAAATGAAGAACAGTCCTAGCGTGATCAGCCCAACTGCACCCCATCGGGCGCCGGGCAGTGTCGCTGCCCGGTTGTGCCAAATCCCAGAAATCAGAAGCGCCACAGCCGGAACCAATGGCAGGACGTATTGTGGACGCTTGGATTGCGAGAGGGTGAAAAACAACAAGGGCAGGGCAATCCAAAGGAGTAAGAAGACAATCCGCCTGTCCAAGCATCCTTCACTATCACGCTGCTCGAAGCACCTCCGACATGAACCCGCCAACATGAGTGACCAAGGTAGGGTAGCTGCGGGGAAAATCGCGAGGAAATACCAAAAAGGACCGGTTCTTCTCAACTCTGACGTGGAGAATCGCCCTGCTGTCTCGGTTATCAGTGCATAATGGAGGAAATCGGGAATTCGAAGCGATACTGCGATGACCCATGGCGCGACGATTGCAGCGAACAACAGAAGACCGACTGGATCGGCCACCGTGCGCCACGCTCTGTAGCGGATGGCGAACGGAAAGGACACTAGCAGCGGCAATACAACTGCAATCGGGCCCTTGGTCAACACGCCAAAACCGATGGCCACCCAGGCGAGTGCGGACCAGCCTTCTCCCCCGCCCGTTCCCTCCTCACCGGCGGACGTATTGTCCGCAGCATCCTCACCGCCTGACCGCCTGACCGCCTGACCGCCTCCTATCCGCTCTTCAATCGCTAGGTAAAAGCTCACTAACGGCAGGACCACGAAAAACGTCAACGCGCTGTCGAAAATCACGATCCTCGCGTATGCGAGTGTGAAAGGCGTCGCTGCCGTGGCGATTGCGGCAGTGATGCC
>CAYTDU010000096.1:0-11758 GCA_964436395.1 uncultured Gemmatimonadaceae bacterium
TCAAGCGACAGGGCAGGATCGTCGCTTTGTTCCTTGCGGTTCTCTTTGGAGGGCTCTCGCTCTGGCAGGCCTGGGACGTATCAACGCATCTCAGAGATCAGGCGCGCGAGACTGCTCGCATCTACGGGGAAATCATCTCGGCCCTGAGCGATCCTGGCACCGAAGGCGCCGCGATCTTCCAGATGGCCCAGACCATCACTGCAACAGGCATTCCGATAATCCTCACTGATGCTGATGGAATGCCGTATTACGGGGCAAACCTCCCGGATCCGTTCAAGGGCGGCGGGGTGCATCCTTTCATCGAGGATACTCCCGAGATACGCGAATACATTGCCGAGCTCGATCGCAGGTACCCGCCAATAAGCAGGGGCGTTTACACGATCCACTTCGGTGCGTTACCCGTTACCCGTCGATTCACCAGTCTGGGCATCCTCCAGTTTGGTGTGCTACTCATGGCGATCTTCGTCGGACTGTGGGCGTACCGAACGTCGGTCGATCGGCATCGCGACCGCTTGTGGGTTGCGATGGCGCGTGAGTCAGCTCACCAACTCGGGACTCCATTGATGAGTGCGGATGCGTGGGTGGAACGCCTGTCCGACGTCCCCGAAAAAAAAGTGCAACAGATAGCCGGGTATCTGACGGCTGATCTCGACCGGCTAAGGCGCGTCGTAAAACGGTTCGAGCGGATTGGCCGACCCGCCCGGCACGACACGGTTGGTCTTGGAGTGATGGCCGAGCGAGTGGCCGCCTATTTCGAGCCAAGGCTTCCCAAACACGCCAACCGGATCCACCTCGCTGTGCAGGCGCCTGAATTTGGGCCAACCATCAACGCGGATCCGGTGCTAATAGAATGGGCCGTGGAGGCGTTGGTCCGAAACTCGATAGATGCGTTGAGTGGTAGGGGAGGAAACGTCTCGATAACTGTGGAGGCCGAAGGCGACGATGCGCGCATCTCGGTGGCAGATGACGGCCCCGGTATTCCCATCGAGGTGCGCAACAATCTTTTTGAACCGGGAGTGACCACGAAATCGGGCGGATGGGGCATAGGCCTGGCGCTCGCACGCCGTATTGTGGAGGATGTGCATGGCGGTCAGTTGGAACTGGCCTCAACAGAGGGTGGTGCGACCTTCGTAGCGAAGGTGCCCACCGCGGGGAATCCGGAAACCAGTGGATAACTTTACCCTCAACGCCGCGCAGAAGGATGCTGTGGAGCATCGAGACGGTCCTCTCCTGGTACTTGCAGGCGCGGGGTCGGGAAAAACCCGAGTCCTCACGAGCCGAATCGCCTATCTAGTCGCACACTCTGGTACAGCTCCGCACCGCATTCTCGCCGTAACTTTCACCAATCGCGCCGCCGGAGAGATGCGCGACCGCGTTACCCAGATGTTGAAACGCGATCCGGCCGGACTGTGGATCGGGACGTTTCATTCGATAGCGGCGCGGTTGCTCCGGAGAGAAGCGCCGCTGCTAGGCTTTACCTCTCAGTTCACAATCTACGACGAAGACGACAGGCTGGCGCTGATCAAGCGAATCCTCGGAAAGCTTGGTTATTCACACCGCACGTTCTCGCCACGACAGATCCAGTCAATGATCTCCGCAGCAAAGAACCGGATGATTGCGGCGGACGAGATGGCCGGTACCGCCGATGACATGTTGGCTCGGGTCGCGGCCGCGGTCTACGTGGAATTGACGAGAGCGCTACAGTCGGCCAACGCGATGGATTTTGACGACTTGCTGCTTCATCCGCTGAGCTTGTTTCACGAGTATCCCGAGCGGCTCGAGCATTACCAAGGGCGCTTCGATGCAGTGCTAGTGGATGAATTCCAGGACACAAATAGGGCCCAGTATCTCTTTGTGAGAGGATTGAGCAAGAGGCATAGAAACATCTGTGTCGTAGGTGACGACGACCAGTCGATCTACTCTTGGCGTGGAGCGGATATCCGCAACATGCTCGATTTTCAGACCGATTTCCCAGACGCCATGATTGTACGGCTGGAGGAAAACTACAGGTCTACGCAGGTGATACTGGATGCTGCAAACGGTGTGATTGCGGAGAATTCCAAGAGGTTGGGCAAAACGCTGTTCACGTCGCGTCGAGGTGGAGAACCAGTATCCATAGTCGCCGCAATCGATGAGCGCGACGAAGCGGAGTGGATCGCTCGCGAATTGCGTGAACAGAATGCCAATGACGGCTATCTCTATCGCGACATGGCCGTTCTCTATCGCACCAACGCTCAATCTCGCGCGGTGGAGGAGGCTTTTCGCAGAGCGAGTGTACCTTACCGGATCGTGGGGGCTGCGAGTTTCTACCAACGTCGTGAAGTGAAAGATCTGATTGCGTACATGCGCCTGGTTGTGAATCCGTCCGACAACGATGCTTTTCTGCGAGCCGTAAGAGTCCCGAAGAGGGGTATTGGGCCTTCGAGCCTGGCTGCACTCGAAGAATGCGCTGCGACCTGGTCAAAATCGTTGCTTGAAACAGCGGCAATCGCTGATAGGATTGCCGACCTACGGCCTCACGCCAAGGCTGTGCTGACGGGCTTCGCTTCCATGTTCCAGAGCCTTCGGGCGAACCTAGCCGAGATGTCACCTGTAACTGTCCTGGAATCGATTCTGGAATCCACCGATTATGAAGCGTATTTGGCCCGGGAGGGCATCGAGGGCGTGGAACGGTTGGAAAACGTGCGCGAGTTAGTGGCCGGTGCCGCAGAGTGGTCGGAGGAGTCGGATCCAGAAGAACCCGGCTCTCCCTTGGAGTTGTTCTTGGCCAATGCTGCGCTCATCAGTCCGAGCGACAATGTGGGGGGGGACCCTGAGGGGGTGAACCTGATGACGGTGCACTCGGCCAAGGGGCTGGAGTGGCCCATCGTTGTGGTATCGGGCCTCGAAGACGGCCTGTTCCCGCTCAGCCGCGCGCTCGACACCACGGAGGGGGCAGAGGAGGAGCGCAGACTTGCCTATGTGGCCATTACTCGCGCACAAGATCGCACATACCTCAGCTGGGCGCGCACCCGCCGCCGCGCCGGACAATTGATGCCTGGCAAGCGGTCGCGCTTCCTCGATTCGGTTCCGCCGGGTGTTGTCGAAGAAAGACGCTCGAGTGGTTTCTTCGGCGGCGAGATCTACTCCCGCCCTGCCAAGTCAACTACATGGATGACCTTTGAAGAAACAGAACCAGAGGAGGTGTCACAGGACACTCCAAGGTATGTCAAAGGTGAACGAGTGTCGCACAGGAGATTTGGTTCTGGCACCATCAAGGAACTGTCCGGGCACGGGCGCGACCTGAAAGTCATCATCTGCTTTGACGACGAAGAGGTAGGAACGAAGAAACTCCTAGTGGCCTACGCGGGTCTGGAACGGGACTGGGAGACAGCATGAATTCAGTCGGAAACGAGGAAATAGAGCGGCTAGCCGAACTGGCCGGGTTCGAACTCGAACACACCGAGCTAGAATCTCTCACTCGAGAGATCGCCTCAATCATCGATTACTTCTCTCAGATCAAGGAATGCTCCGAATCATCTGGCACCATGCAGGGTTTGGGGTGCGGAACGGCGGTGCGGTTGCGACTCGATCGGATCGATTCCACACGGACAATAAGAGATCCCAGTGCATTCGCCCCGGCGTTCGAATCCGGATTCTTCTTGGTGCCAAGGCCTGAGTCAATCGGTGAGGAGTAATGCCCACAGCGGATCCTTGGCGAAGCATTGTGGGCCGTTTAGAGAGCAAATCGGCACAGAAGCTCAACGCGATAACATCTTATGAGCGGGATGTTGTTCTAGCTCAGGCTGCTGCCCAAGACACCGTCGAACCGCAGGTAGGCGTCAGGGGATGCTCGATCGGGATAAAAGACAACATCTGCACGCTCGAATACCAGACTACCTGCGGATCGCGTTTGTTGAAGGGGTACAACTCACCATTCGAAGCTACGGCGATCAAACGTATCAAGAGTGCGGGCGGGATAGTCTCATGTAAGACCAACCTCGATGAATTCGGGATGGGCTCGTCAACCGAGCATTCCGCGTTTGGTCGCACACTCAACCCTGTTGACCACGAACGGGTACCCGGAGGTTCTTCTGGAGGATCAGCCGCGCTAGTAGCGGAAGGGGCCGTCGACGTCGCGTTGGGCTCCGAAACGGGCGGTTCAGTACGCCAGCCAGCGGCTTTCTGCGGTGTGGTCGGAGTAAAACCGAGCTACGGACGCGTTTCGAGATACGGTCTTGTTGCCTTCGGGAGTTCCCTGGATCAAATAGGGGTGCTTGCTCCCACGGTTGATTTGGCCTCTGAAGTCCTGGCGGTCATATCAGGTCGAGACCCGAATGATGCCACATGCGCCGATCTGGATCCAATTCAGCCGCGCGAGGCGCCAGCCGATTTCTCCGCGCTGACGGTTGGAATTCCTGCGGAGTTCTACCCGGAAGAGCTGGATACGGGAGTGATAGACGTGTGTCACGAGGCGATTGCGGTTATGCGATCGGGAGGTGCCACAATCCGGCAGGTGTCGCTGCCGCATACGTCTTTGGCTGTACCGTCCTACCACATCATAGCCTCGGCCGAGGCCAGCTCCAATCTCGCTCGATACGACGGTGTCAGGTATGGCAGTCGATTGTCGGACCGGTCGGGCGCGCACCTGGGGGAGATGTACCGAGCAACGCGAGGGAGTGGGTTCGGGGTGGAGGTCCGGAGGCGGATCATGGTCGGTACCTACGTGCTTTCTGCAGGGTACTACGATGCCTACTACGGCAGAGCCGTGGCGACGCGCCGTCGAATCGCAGCTGAGTTCGCAGAGGTTTTTCCCAGCGGAATAGATCTTCTCTTCACTCCGACGACGCCTACGACAGCATTCAAAGCAGGAGAAAAGCTCCATAATCCCGTGGCAATGTATCAGTCCGACGTGTTCGTTTGCCCAGCAAACCTAGCGCAACTGCCGGCCATGTCCTTGCCAATCGGCAATGTCAATGGATTGCCGGTCGGCGGCCAATTCATAGGCCCGAAATTCGGTGACGCGACAATGCTCGCCGTTGCCGGCCTGCTCGAGAAGCGGTTGGACAACACCCGGGAGTTGTGATGGGATGGGAAACGGTTATCGGGTTGGAGGTCCACGTTCAGCTGCGGACCCGCACCAAGATGTTCTGTGGTTGTTCGACGCAATTCGGCGACCCTCCCAATACCAATATCTGCCCCGTTTGCCTGGGCATGCCGGGCGCGCTGCCGGTTCCGAATAGGGAAGCTGTGTGTTTAGGGGTGCGCACGGCGTTGGCCCTGGGTTGTAGGGTTCAAAATGTTAGCGCGTTCGAACGCAAGAGCTACTTCTATCCCGATCTTCCAAAGGGTTATCAGATCTCACAGTTTCAACTCCCACTCGCGATTTCGGGAATACTGGTGATTGATGGTGAGGGGGGGCAGCGGAGCATTGGAATCAGCCGGTTGCACCTTGAAGAGGACGCCGGCAAGTCGGTGCATGACAGAATACCAGGAAAAACAGCTGTCGATTTCAACCGATCCGGAATCCCACTGGCCGAAATAGTGAGTGAGCCGGATCTGCGCACGCCGGAAGAGGCTAGGTCATATCTGACATCGTTGAAACAGTTGCTGCAATATCTGGATGTTTCGGATTGTAACATGGAGGCAGGCAGTCTTCGAGTGGACGCAAATCTCTCGGTGCGTGAGGCAGGCGGGGAACTAGGAACCAAACAGGAGCTGAAAAATCTCAACTCGTTTTCAGGGGTGGTCCGTGCGTTGACCATGCTAGGTGATAGGCAAATTGAGTTGTTGGAACGTGGTCAGGTCGTGGAACAGCAGACATTCACTGTCGAAAAGTCTGGATTGCGCATCATGCGCGCCAAGGAAGTCAGCCCTGACTATCGCTACTTCCCGGATCCGGATCTGCCGCCATTGAATCTGGAATCCGCCGGTATCAGCGTGGAGGCTGAACGTGCTTCGCTCCCGGAGCTCCCTTGGGTCAGGAGTGCGCGGATCAGGGAAGAGTATGGTCTGTCCGCCTATGCTGCAGACGTGTTAACTGGTTCGGTGAAACTGGCAGATTATTTCGAGTCTGTCCCCAAGAGTTCGGTCGCGTCCAAAGAGGTGGCCAATTGGGTCATGGACTCGGTGCTTGCGGATGTGAAATCTCACGAAGGCGAATTTCGTGTGAGCGCTGACCGGTTGGGCGAGTTGGTTGAGCTCGTCGTCACAGGCAAGGTAAGCAAACGGGCGGGGAAGGAGGTTTTTGCAGCTCTGGCGGAGTCGTCGGAGGAGCCTGTCGTGGTGGCGGCACGCCTGGGCCTGCTCCAGGTGAGCGATGATGCCCAATTGGCGGTTTGGGTGGAAAAGACCCTCGAGGCCCATCGCGAACACGTGGAGCGCTACCGAGCGGGAGAAACGAAGCTGATGGATTTCTTCATGGGGCTCGCGCTAAACGAATCGGGTGGGCGAGCAAACCCAAAACAGCTGCGCACCGTATTGGAAAAGCGATTGGCGGTATCCGATTCTTAGTCAGTGAGGAGCGGTTGGGGGCCTTGGAACCCGATGCCGGTCCGTAGCCGGTGGTGTTGAGATTCTGATATTTCCCAGAACGGTACCTCCCAGTCAGGCAGGCCAAAGCTCTCATCGGCCAGCGCCCGAAGTTTCGATAGGTCGTTGGGGATTCGGTTCCTCATTGCATCGAGCCGGATTTTCTTCGCAAGATGGAGCGACGACTCGCCTGACGGGTCCAGTCTCCGTGCGATGCTGTCCTGGCCGGAGAGCACCTCCATGACTAGTTGAAAAGCCATCGCCATGTGTTTTTCGATTACCGATTCACCCAAGTCCCACCGGCTGTTTGCGGCAAGCACGTCGAACGCGCGGTGCCAACTCTGCGTCTCGGCAACCCCTACAATTCCACGGAATAGTCGCCGGCCGGTTCGGACCGAAAAGATCGTTGGAGCAAGTATGCGATCCAGGTGTGAGTCGGCGTCTCCGTGATCCATCCGCACGACGTCCATTGCGGCCGAGGCGTATGAATCACCAAGATGCGCCTCGAATCTGCTTTCCCAATATGAATGACCAAGTGCGATAGTTCGGGAGGTGACGACGAGCTGCCGTGGTACGAAGAAGTTGTGCGCGATGGTATCCGCGGCCAAATGGGACATATACCCCCAGGCAAACGCGCGCAGCGGATCGGTCGTTGCGGAGTTGAGTATCTCGTTGGCGACATTCCACGAATGGCAATGACGCCCAACCGGGGCGTACTTCTTGGCAATCGAGGTGTCCGCCGCGATGTTGCCGTACAGGTAGTCATATGGAAAAGCGCGGAGCAGGTCAGCAATCGCCGCCGGTAGTTGTAGCAAGTTGGCCAGCACCGAGTCCGCGACAAAGATGTGAGTACCAGGTGTCCACGCCGCGGCAGGTGTGGGAAGGGCAGCAAGAAGTACCAGGGCGAAGACTATTGCCGCCGCGAAGCGGCCTTTGGTCACCCCCTATCGCCTCCTTCCGCGCTTGAGGAGTGCGCGCCTCATCCGCTTGAATAGCTTTCCGCCTCGCCTCGTGGTACGTAGCGCAGCCGTAAGATCGAGCGCCGTTTCTTCCACTTCTTCCTGCACCACGTCTACGAGCGTTTCGATATCGTGCAGCCGATCGTCTATGGATGCTGCCGCACGTTCGGCGCGCTTGCGGATCCCTTGTGAGGTGTCCACGAGTCCGTCGACCTCAGTCTTCACAGTCTCCATGACAGTCGAGGCGTCGGCAATCATTTTGCGGACGGATTCGATGGCTGGCTTGCCTTCCTCATCGATTTTCTTCGTCAGCGGCTTTAGCTCTGCAAGTAGTTTGCGAACGTCACGCAACAGGAAGACAACGGCAACACATGCACCGAGAAGCGACAGTGCAATAGTGGCGGTGGATACAGCGGTCAGTGCCTCAGCCCATCCCATGATCTACTCTCTTTCTACAACGCACGGCTAGTGCGTATGTCCAGCCGAGTGAGTAAAGGGGCAATCCGTGCAGACCAGAGAGATCATCCGTTCTCCGAGGCCAGCGCAGGCGCCAACCCAACGACACGGCCGACCGGTACGGTAAATAAAATCCCGCTGCCGGGATTCGCCATGTCACCACATTTGCTTTTAATCATATCTATGGCGGCATCCAGCTTCTCTCTCGTTTCGACTACAGAAAATACAGTAGTACTCTGAGGTCGAGAACGTTCCAGTAGTTCCTGAAGGCCGGCGAAAACCGGCGCCGTCGCGCCCCCTTCGGACAGCTGACGCGCCATGCCTCGACTCTCGATCATCGTAGCGCCAGTGATACCAATTTCGATAAACCCAGCCAGAATAGAGTCGAGTTTGTCTTCCTGGCCGAGCACCAACACCAATAATTCCATCGCGAATTCGATGCCCTTTGCGAAATGAGTTCTCATGCAGCCATCACGCCTCGTCACAAGCAAGATTCGCAGGCTCGGGCACGCTGTCAAGCGAGTGAGCTTGCGTTCGTGACTGAGGCGTCATATGGTTTGCCGCAAGATGAGTCAAAGGTTTCGTGTATCCGGTGGAAGGCCGGTCAACGGCGTAATAAGGCCGGCCGGCAACAAGAACGCAGCGCTCCCAATGTTGGCTGCGACCGTGCTTGCCGATAGTCCCTGTGAGGTTGAGAACGTCCCGAGGATTCGGGATGTGACAGCGTTTCTGGATCTATTGGAGCACCTTGGTGCATCCGTGAGTTGGACCGGTTCTAACTCGGTATCCGTCGATCCAACCGGCATTGAGGCGAAGCGCCTCGATCCTGAACTCTGTTCGGCTATAAGGGCGTCCATCCTGCTTTCGGGTCCGCTCCTCGCCAAGTTGGGAAGCGTAGTCCTGCCCCCGCCCGGTGGGGATGTCATTGGAAGGCGAAGACTCGACACGCACTTCCAGGCGCTCGAAGCACTGGGGGCAGAGGTGTCGATCGGCGCGCAATATCGGATGGACGCCAAGCAGTTGCACGGAGCCGATTTCTTCCTCGATGAACCAAGTGTTACTGGCACAGAAAACGCACTCATGGCGGCGTGTCTAGCGCGGGGCCGGACGGTGTTGAGGAACGCGGCCACCGAACCACACGTTCAGGACCTCGCTCGAGCGCTCGTGGCGATGGGGGCTAGCGTAGAAGGTATCGGCACTAGTGTGCTGACTATCGAGGGTGTCAGTAGTCTGCACGGTGCGCGAGTCGAGGTGGGCCCAGACCACGTCGAGATTGGGAGCTTCATTGGACTTGCCGCCGTCACGGATGGAGATATCAGAATCGAAGGAGTAAGGCCCGACGATCTGCGCAGCATTCTCATGACGTTCGACAGGCTCGGCGTGCACCCCGTAATCGATGGGGACACCCTGCATGTGCGACCGTCTCAAGAACGGCGCATCCGCCCCGATTTCGGGGGCCATGTGCCCAAGATTGAGGACGGTCCTTGGCCTGCATTCCCAACGGATCTCACCTCAATCGCTGTGGTCGTAAGTACTCAATGTGACGGAATGGTGCTGATTTTCGAGAAGATGTTCGAATCGCGGCTCTTTTTCGTTGACAAATTGGCAAGTCTTGGCGCCAGGTTGGTGCTTTGCGACCCTCACCGCGTCGTTGTGTCAGGCCCGTCTCGGCTCAAAGGTGGTGTCGTGGAAAGCCCCGACATTCGTGCCGGAATGGCAATTCTTCTCGCGGTTCTGGCAGCCGAGGGAGAGAGCGTAATACACAACATCGGGCAGATTGACCGTGGGTACGAGCGTATCGATGAACGGCTGCGCCTGCTGGGTGCACAGATTGAGCGGCTTGAGGGCGAGGATACGGAGTGATCGAGCGGGTGGCAGCAGAAATCTCCGAGCGCCCCGTAGAAGACGCTGGTCCGCCCAGGTTTGAAATCCGAGAATGGCGCGAGAGATTCGGAATTTCTGCTGGGATAACCGGGGCTCGGGATGATTTTGACCTGGGCCTGTGGGGGCCGAAACCGGCTGCTACCATTGCACGGAATTGGCAGGCTTTCCAAAACTCGTTTTCGCCTCATTTTGGGTCGTTTGTGGTTGGACACCAACAGCACGGTACAACGATTGGCAGGTGTAACGGCGCTCAGGGAGGCCTCTCGGTGCGGCAGGGACTTGACGGGCACGTCACTAGCCAGAGGGGTGTCCTGCTGACGGTCTTGGTTGCCGACTGTGTTCCCGTGTACCTGTACGATCCCACATCTAGTACGATTGCCCTGTTGCACGCAGGGTGGCGAGGCATAGCAGAGGGGATCCTCGAAGCGGGTGTCGAACAACTTGGTACCATCGGAGATTCCGGTTGTGAAAGGTTTGTAATGCATTGTGGTGTAAGCGTTTGTGGGCGTTGTTATGAAGTAGGACCTGAGGTTTTTGAAAAGGTGCTTGGGGTTGGCAAGGATGCTCCCGGGAACTTGGATCTCAGGGCGGCTCTCGCCGATAGGGCCTTCCGGTTGGGAATCGAGCGCGTAACCGTGAGTTCCCGCTGTACAGTTCACGATTCAGGGGGATTCCATTCTTTTCGGGCTCGACGCGAGGGCGCGGGTAGGATGGCCGCATATCTAGGCATGCCATTGTCTTGACCACTAATCAGCGAGGACTATATTTCCATGGCTGAGGCGCGGGCGTAGTGGGCCCGCTTTTTTATTGGGGCGAATGAACGCGGCGAAGAACGCGGCGAAGAACGCTATGGAGTACGCTCCAGAGAATTTGACGAATGCTGTTGATCGGCGAGTCGCGGAGCTCGGTTTCGAATTGGTTGATATTCGAAGGCGGGATTTGCGCGGCCGCACGGTGCTGCAAATACGGATAGATGTAGAAGGGTCGGCGCCTGGCAGCGGTGTTACTGCCGACGATTGCGCAAACGTTAGCAGAGAGCTCGAGGCATGGCTGGATGGGTCGCAGATGTTGGGGGCCCGATATGTTCTCGAGGTGTCTTCGCCCGGGATTGAACGGCCGATCCGTTTCTTGCGGCATTGGGAACGGTTCGTGGGGCAGAAGGTACGAGTGCGCGTGCCGGGCCGTGGCCGTGAAATAGCGACAATAGTGCGGATTCCGGACCAGAGCACTGTGATGTTGCGGTTTGGAACCAACGGTGAGGAGCAGATCGTACCGTTGAAAGAAGCAAAAGACGCCACATTGGTGGTTGATTGGTCAACGTTGGACCGGTCTCTGGCGAGGAAAGCAAGCAAGGAGAGCCAATGACGAGTTCCGCGCAACTTTTGGCGGCACTCCAGGAGGTTGCGAATATGAAGCAGCTCGACAGGTCCGAGCTGCTCGACCTTCTGCGTGACGGGATCCATGCGGCACTCGCAAGGCGTTACGGCCCTACTGTGCGCGAAGAGATTGAAATCGACGACCTCAAGGGCACCGTCACGGTTACGCTATTGAAGAGTGTGGTGGAAGAGGTTGAGGACGCGGCTTGTCAGGTTTCGCTGGAAGAGGCTCAATACGAGGATCCGGAATTCGAAATCGGAGACGTTCTGGAAGAAGAGATTCCGTTCGAGAGTCTTGGCCGTAATGCAGCACAGGCAGCGAAGCAGCGGATAATCCAGCGAGTACGAGAAGGAGAACGGAGTCGAATTCGCGGTGAGTTCGGTGAGAAGGTTGGAGAATTGGTCTCGGGCGAGGTGCAGCAGATCGAGCGCGGAAGGCTCGTGGTTCTGGTGAACAGATTCCGGGAAGCCGAAGCCATAATCCCGTACAGGGAGCAGAACCCTCGCGAGCGGTTTCACCAGGGTGATACTATTCGCGCCGTTCTGAAACGTCTCGAGGAAACTCCGCGGGGA
>CAYTDU010000097.1:0-8414 GCA_964436395.1 uncultured Gemmatimonadaceae bacterium
CCTGACCCTTCAGTTGCCGCTTGGCTTCCGCCAACCGTTCTGGAGTCAGGCCGTTCGCTGCGAATTCGGCGAGTTGCTCTCTTATGACATCCAGTGCTCGGGCAACGTTCGAAGGGTGTGTCCCCACGTATACGCCAACGACGCCAGTTTCCCGGTAAAACGACTGGTAGGAATAGACGGTGTATGCGAGCCCCAACTCTTCCCTAATCTTCTGGAACAGCGTACTCGACATGCCGGAACCGAGAACCGAGTTCAGCAGCACCAGTGGGTGGCGACGCTCGTCCGTGAATGGGAAGGTGTCGGTCCCGATTACCAGGTGTGATTGTGCACCTTCTCGGTATATGAAACGCTCGGTGCGTACCGCGGGCGGTACCGTAACGATCTGTTGCGGCTCTGGCCCAGTGGCGAACGTGAACCATCCACACTTAGCCAGAAGCTTCAGGAAGAGTTCATGATCAACATTTCCGGCTGCCGCAATAACGATATGACTGGGGTGATACGAGGTCGAATGCAATTCCCTCAGGTCGTCCACGCTCAACTGAGAGACTGTTTCTCTGGTGCCTAACACCGAATACCCGTACGGGTGATCCGGCCACATTGTCTGAGAGTGTTCTTCGAAAACCAAATCGTCCGGAGTGTCATGGACAGCGCTGATCTCCTCTAGCACGACCATTCTCTCACGATCTAGATCGTCGGTGCGAAGCAGAGGATTTCTTACGATATCCGTGAGAACATCGAGCGCACGAGGCAGGTCGTCGTCCAATACTCGCGCCTGGAACGACGTATGGTCGCGGGAGGTGTATGCGTCGAGTGAGCCACCCCTTACTTCCAACTCCAGAGCGATGTCCCGGGCGCTGCGCCGCTTCGTGCCCTTGAAGACCATGTGTTCCAAAAGGTGCGACACGCCCATCTTCAACCGAGGCTCATGAACAGACGCTCGTGCGACCCATATGCCAACTGCTACCGAGCGAACCCACGGTAGCAGTTCAGATATGACGGTTACACCATTTTCAGCCTCAGAGCGAAACAGACCCTCGTCTAGCTTGTCCGTGCGAATCAAGAGTCTTCAGAACCGTCGGCTGGCTTCTCTTCCTTCTTCTCGAGCAGAGCTTTGCGCGAGAGCCTCATCTTTCCCCGTGAATCGACCTCCAGCAACTTGACCCGTACGACATCACCCTTGTTCACGACATCTTCTGTGCGATTGGTGCGTTCGTGCTGTAACTCGGATATGTGGAGCAGGCCTTCGACTCCGGGCAAGATTTCAACGAACGCACCGAACTGTGTCGTGTTCTTGACCGTGCCCTCGTATATCGTGCCTACCTCAGGTTCCTGCACGATTGCCGCAATCATGTCGCGCGCCTTCTCTCCAGCTCTACCATCGACTGCGGTGATGGTCACGACGCCCTCGTCATCGACGTTGATCTCGGCGCCGGTTTCCTCCTGGATACCTCTGATGATCTTGCCCTTCGGCCCGATGATATCGCCAATGCGCTCCGGTTTGACCTCAACCGTGATGATCCTTGGCGCCCACTGTGAAAGGGTGCTGCGATGTTCGGACAGAGTCTCCGCCATCTTGCCCAGTATATGGAGACGACCGTTCCGCGCCTTTTCCAGCGCTGAACGAATGATGTCGAGAGAGATACCGCCAATCTTGATGTCCATCTGTACTGCAGTCACGCCATCCTTTGTGCCGGCCACCTTGAAGTCCATATCGCCGAGGTGATCTTCCGTGCCGAGGATGTCGGTCAAGACAGCCACGCGGTCGCCTTCTTTGATCAACCCCATTGCGACACCGGCACACGCCGACCTCATCGGCACTCCGGCATCCATCAGAGAGAGTGATCCGCCGCATACCGATGCCATCGATGAAGAGCCGTTGGACTCCATTATGTCCGACACGACCCGAATGGTGTAAGGAAAGTCATCGTAGGCCGGTAATAGGGGTTGTAGCGCTCGCTCTGCGAGATTGCCGTGTCCGACCTCCCGCCGCGATGTACCCCGGATCGGACGCACCTCACCGACCGAGAACGACGGGAAGTTGTAGTGGAGCATGAAGCTCTTGGTGGTCGCTTCTCGGAGATGAATACTTTCTATCTTCTGCTCGTCCGCTATCGAACCGAGTGTGGCGCTCACAAGCGCCTGCGTCTGCCCGCGCGTAAACAAAGCAGTGCCGTGCACGCGCGGCAATAGACCCACTTCGCAGGTTATCGGTCGGACCGTATCAAGGTCGCGCCCATCTACCCTTTCACCCTGGTCGAGCACCTGTGCGCGCATGGTGTTGTACTCGATGTCGTCGAACACTGATTTTATGTCACCGGTGTTGTCCGGAAACTCGTCGGCGAGTTGCTCGACGACGTCTTTCTTGATGGCCGCAAGCGCCTTGATGCGCTCAGTCTTCTCTTGCTGGTTGAGCGCTTCTTTGACGCGATCCTCAACCAGATCTCTCACGCGTCCCACGATCTCATCGGGAATCTCGTATTTGGCCCACTCCATTTCTGGAACGCCAACGTCCTTGATCACTTCTTGCTGCATGTCTACGAGTTGTGCGATCCCCGTCTGAGCGAACTCGAGTGCTGAAGCTACGTCGCTGTCTGGAATCTCCAATGCACCGCCCTCGACCATCATGATCGAGTCTGACGTCCCAGCCACAACGAAGTCGACGTCACTGGTTTCGAGTTGCTGGAATGTTGGGTTCATCACCCACTCGCCGTCTACTCGTCCAACTCGCACGCCCGCTACTGGACCACCCCACGGTGCCTTCGAGAGCCCCAACGCCAATGATGCAGCTGTAAGCCCCAATACGTCAGCGTCATTTTCTTGGTCAGCAGATAGGACGTACACGAAGATTTGGACTTCATATTTGAAGCCCTTGGGAAAGAGTGGACGAAGAGATCGATCGATCAGCCGTCCAGCGAGGATTTCGTCTTGAGCCGGACGACCCTCTCGTTTGAAAAAACCTCCTGGAATTCTCCCTGCCGCATACGCTTTGTCTCGGTATTCGACGATCATCGGGAAGAAATCCAGATGTGTTTCCTTATCGTCGATCAAGACAGCGGCAAGTACCGTCGTATCTCCATGTTGCACGACAGCACACCCTGCCGCCTGCCGGCCCATGCGACCCGTCTCCATACGGTAGTCGCGCCCGGCAAACAGCCGTTCAACGGTTTTTAACATGATGTTCCCTGCGCGAGCACCCAGAAATGAAACGAAGCGCCCGAAGTGCTCAACTCAGACGCCTCATGCCCACGCCCAGCCGCTAGTGGCGGAGTCCAAGCTCCGCAATGAGCTGACGATAACCTTCAAGGTCGGTCCGCCTGAGGTAATCCAACAGGCGGCGACGCTTGCTGACCATCGTCAGCAGACCACGCCGCCCGTGGTAATCCTTCTTGTGTGTGCGGAAATGGTCCGTCAGCACATTGATTCGTTCACTTAGCACCGCGATCTGAACTCGTGTCGATCCCGTATCTGTCGGGTGCTGCTGGTACTTCTGGACCACTGATTGCTTGTCAAAGCTCATGAAAGATGTATCCTCACAGGGCGCAAGCACGGATATATTATTCTTTAGTCCGTGATTTTACTTAGCTTGGGAATGTACTGAAGACAAATTGTGCTGTAAAGGCTTGCAATGGCATTCAACTCAGACGAACTGATCGGTCGTTCGGTCGGCCCGTATGCTGTCGACAAACTCATCGGAGAAGGCGGATTCGCCTGGGTTTTTGCAGCCCACCGCGAGGACGACGACACTCAAGCGGCATTGAAGGTGCTCAAGCCGCGCTACGCAGGTGATAAGGAGTTCGAGGCGAGGTTCAGGAACGAATACACCTTGGCGTCGGAGCTGTTGCACGAGAACGTGGTACGGATCCTCGATGTGGGCAAAGCATCCCACATGACGTACTTCTCGATGGACTACTACCCGGGGTCCGTCGCATTCTTGATAGAAAAGGAGATCCGGATTGCAGAGGACAAGTTGATTGCGATCGCCACGGATGTGGCCGCGGGTCTCGCATTTGCTCATGGGAAAGGAATAGTGCACCGGGATATCAAACCCGACAACATCCTCTTGAAGGCCGACGGCATGGCCGTCATATCAGATTTCGGCATTGCGAAGGCAGTATCCGGCTATGTGACCGCAACGGGGGTCAACATGACTATCGGTACACCTCAATACATCTCGCCGGAACAGGCCCAGGGTAGGAAGTTGGATGGACGTAGCGACCTCTATTCCTTGGGCGTGACCCTCTACAAAGCCGCTACCGGTG
Organism: uncultured Gemmatimonadaceae bacterium; assembly: GCA_964436395.1. Taxonomy (GTDB): domain Bacteria; phylum Gemmatimonadota; class Gemmatimonadetes; order Gemmatimonadales; family GWC2-71-9; genus JBDGYW01. Next base: position 4,260 of record CAYTDU010000097.1, read on the forward strand.
AGGCCCCGTTCCGCTCCACCGACTGGTTCGAACTCGCACGGATGCATGTCGAAGAATCACCCAGAGGACCGCGCAAGAAACGACCAGATCTATCGGAGCGATTCGAGCGAATCGTGTTGCGATGCCTGGCAAAACATCCTGATGATCGATATGCATCGTCAGAGGTGTTGCTCGACGAGTTGCGCCACATATCCGATTCACAACGCGTCACCAGTGCTTTTGGAGTCGCCCCTGCTACAACAGCCGAACTCGATATGGTTGAGAACGAGGGGCGGAGGCACCTAGGGCTCAAAATTATGGTTGCACTGATATTGATCGCCGTTGTTGCCGCGATGGTTGTGATTTTGGGCAGATAGTGTGCGTTAGATCCCGAACACTCGCAGAATATCGTTTGCCACCGCCCACACCATAATGCCGAGCAACACGAACAATCCCACCTGCGTAAGGCGAATGCGAAGGGAGAGAGACAACGGCTTGCCCCGAATCCCCTCCAAAAACAGCAACATGAGATGCCCGCCGTCCAGAACCGGAATTGGCAGGAGGTTCAGGATAGCGAGATTGACAGACAGAAACGCCATGAAGTTGATGAGCATGTCGAAGCCTGCGCGTGCGAATTGACCGGAGACCTGACCGATCAAAATGGGCCCGCCGATTTCGCGAGGCGAGATATCCCTAACGACGATCCCTTTCAGCGTGAAGAGTACGAGTGAAGCCTTGTTCCACGATTCCTTCACTCCCCATACCAGTGCGTTTCCAAACCCATACCGCACGCGCAGCCTTGCACGATCGACTCCGATGCGACCGCGCTGCTCGATGTCGCCGGTTTCAGGATCTTGAATACTCTGCGCAACCGGCACAACCGCGAGATCGACGAGGGTATCCCCGCGCAGCACCGTCACCGGGACCGAATCACCGGCATTGTCTTCTACGATTCGTACCAACTCGCCCCACGTCCTGACCGAGTCACCGCCCGCCCACACAAAAACGTCTCCGCCCTCCACTCCAGCATCTGCCGCCGGCTGACCCGGCACGACCGATGTCACGCGCGGGTCGAGGTGAGGACGCATCGCGGTAGCCAATGCAATGCGACCGTCGACATCTATACCGGGGATATTCACAATCACCGGATCGATGCCGGCGGCAAAATCGAAGCGGAGTCGTTCGGAAGTCGGATCGAGCACCAATTCTAGAATGTCCTGCCAATGTTCGACCGAGTCACCATTGACCCGTAGGATGTTGGATTCGAACGGAACGTCGGCTAGCTCAATAGCCGCTTCTGGAAGCACCTCCATGTCCACGCCGGCCAACGAGGTTGTAGGATCGACATAACGACCGTAGATCAAAGCGAGACCTGCGTACGCAACGCACGCAAATATCGCATTCATAACAACGCCGGCTGAAATCACGAGGATGCGGGCACCAAGGGATTTGTGCTCGAACATGCGCTCTGGAGGATACTCCTCTTCGAGCTCTCCCCCTTCAAGCGTTCCCATGACCTCCTGTTCTTCCTTGGAGGCCATCTTGACATAGCCGCCGAACGGAAGCCACGCTATCCTGTACTCAGTTTCCCCCCAAGTAAACGAAAGGGGTGTTGCGGGTCCCATTCCTATCGAAAACCGCGGCACTGCAATTCCTACCGCCTTAGCCGCGATGAAGTGCCCCAATTCGTGCACGAATATCAACACGCCCAGAACGAAAATAAACGCCGCAACAGTCAGGAGCACGCTGCCTCCGTTTCCTCTCTGGCCCAACGATCTGTTGCAATCACGGTCTCTAGATCGCTCGCGGGCACGACTTCATGGTGCTGTAGCACCTTGTCAATCACTACGGGTATGTCACCGAAAAGGATCCGCCCCGCGAGGAATGCCTCTACAGCCACCTCATTGGCAGCGTTGAACACAGTCGGTGCCGTTCCTCCAACCCGCCCGGCACCTAACCCCAAGGCAAATGTCCGGAATGCGTCTTTGCGAACCCGCTCGAATGTCAATGCACCTGCACTCACGGGATCAAAACGCGGAACGGCAGGATCCTGCACGCGATCCGGGTAGGTGAGCGCGTACAGAATCGGCAACTCCATTGTCGGGAAGCCCACTTGCGCGAGTACAGACCCGTCTACGAACTCCGCAAAAGCGTGCACGATTGACTGAGGATGCACGACCACGTCTATGTCGTCGTAGGCCAGACCGAAGAAATAGTGTGCCTCAATAACTTCGAGCGCCTTGTTGGCGAGCGTTGCACTGTCAACCGTTATTTTGCGCCCCATTGCCCACGTCGGGTGGTTGAGCGCGTCAGCCACAGTTGCTCGAGCGATCCGTTCCCTAGACCATTCGCGGAACGGTCCGCCGGATGCAGTGAGTATGAGTTTGCAGAACTCGGTTCTAGGTCTCCCCGCAATACACTGCAGCACCGCGCTGTGCTCTGAATCTATCGGCAAGAGCTGCCCTTCTGCCGATCGAGCCGCCTCCAAGACCAGGTCTCCAGCCATGACCATTGTCTCTTTGTTGGCCAGAGCTACTCGCTTATTCGCTCTGAGGGCTGCAATCGTCGCCTCGAGCCCGGCTGCGCCTACCACCGCATTGACAACTATCTGCGCATCGGGGTGTGTTGCCGCTTCTACCAGACAACGTGGACCTACCTCCTGTTTGCGTCTTCCTGGTTCGCCGTTGACCAAACCCACGAAATCGGCACCGACTGCTGCTGCCTGCTGGTGCAGCAAATCCTCCGACTCGAGAGCTGTGAGTGCTACGACCTTGAACAGATCCTTCTGACGTTCGATCACTCTTAGGGTGGCAGTACCGATTGACCCGGTTGAGCCGAGAATGGCTACTCCTACAGTCATGCCACACCAAACTGTATGAGGATTATTACCGAAGTGGGTATCGCCCAATACAGAGAATCGAGGCGGTCCAACACACCTCCATGACCTCCGAAAAACGAACCCGAGTCTTTTGCGCCCGCTTCTCGTTTGATCTGCGATTCAGCAATATCACCTGTCTGCCCCACCACCGAGATGATGAAACCAAATGCGGCCAATTCCCAGATCGACAGTGAAACATCATTGGGCCACAACAACAGGGTGCCGTAAAGGGGAGCGACAACTGTTCCACCCAGGGTTCCGAAGACAGCCCCAGCCCAAGTCTTGTTGGGGCTCAAAACGGGGGTGAGTTTTGGCCCACCAATCAAAGATCCTGCCGCCATCGCGAGGGTGTCGCAGATCCAGACCACGACGAGCGGAAGGAAGACAAGCCATGTAGCGGCCCACGATGTGAGCGGTACGGACGTGTGTCTCAACAGCACGAGTAGCGCAAGCATGCCTCCCGCATACAGCACTCCGAACACTGTGACTGAGGCGGATGCCAGTGGTCTGTCGTCATTCGAGCGCGTCCGAGCCGCGACGAGCATCACCAGCATCAGCCACACCGCACCGCCAAGCAGGAGCAAAACGGGATCAAAGCCCAGTCCACCCGGGGCCACTAGAAACACTGCGAACGGTATGATCCCAGCCCCGATGTATCCAATCCAAACCAGAGGCTTCACAGCGCCCGCTTCGGATAACCTATAGATCTCACGAGTGCCGGCGACACAGAGCACGGATAGGGCAGGCGTAAGCACCCATCCTCCAACGTAGACCACAGCAAGAGCGGCGGGGATAGCCACCGCCGCAACTAGAATCCGACTTGCGAGATTAGATGACATGGACGATTCGACTGAGAGACCCTCCAGCAGTTCTCAGTCGTCAGACCTCCATGATTTCTTCTTCTTTGGCCGCTACGAGGCCGTTGATCTCCTCGACGGCCTCGTCGTGCAGCTTCTGAATGTCTCCCTCGGATCGGTGCTTGTCGTCTTCCGAGACGTGTTCGACCTTCTTCACGTTCGACAGAGCCTCGGAGCGAGCATGGCGAACCCCGATCCTCCCCTCTTCAGCGAGCTTACGAACGATCTTGACCAGTTCCTTACGCCTCTCCTCCGTCAGTGGCGGAAGAGGAACCCGAATCAGATTACCGTCGTTGGACGGATTGAGCCCCAGATCGGACGTCAAGATGGCCTTTTCGACAACGCCTATGAGCGACTTGTCCCACGGTTGTACAACGATCAGCTGAGCTTCAGGTGCGCTGACAGAAGCAACCTGGTTCAGCGGCATCTGTTGGCCGTACG
>CAYTDU010000097.1:8424-11738 GCA_964436395.1 uncultured Gemmatimonadaceae bacterium
CTTCACGGTGTCGAGCAAGCTGGGGGTTGCCTTGCCGCTGCGAATCGTGGCCAATTCGCGTTGGGTGTTTTCCACCGCTTTGTGCATTTGCTGTTTTGCGTCTTTTGTTACGTCTGGAAGAGTGTTCATCGGACCATTGTTCCAACGCGCTCGCCACGGATAATCCTGGCGATTACGCCGGGTTCGTTCACGTTCGTCACGCTGATTGGCAAGGCGTTGTCCCTGCACAATGCAAACGCGTTCGTATCCATCACCTTGAGACCACGGACTATCGCATCCTGAAACGTCAGTTCAGGCAGGAATTCGGCATTCGGATCTTCATTGGGATCTGCCGAATACACGCCTTTGACATTCGTAGCCTTGATGATCAGTTCCGCTTCCATCTCGAGCGCACGCAGCACGCCCGCCGTGTCGGTGGAAAAATAAGGATTGCCAGTCCCACCCGCAAAAATCACCACGCGCCCTTTATCGAGATGTCGGATAGCTCGCCTCCTTATGTATGGCTCGGCCACCTGATCCATCCGGATCGCCGTCATTACCCGCGTAACCACCCGTTTGCGCTCCAACACATCTTGAACGGCCAACGCGTTGACGACCGTTGCAAGCATTCCCATATGGTCAGCCGAGACGCGATCCATTCCGTCCTGACTGGCGACTGACCCACGGACGATGTTCCCTCCACCAATAACCAATCCGAGAGACACTTCCAAATCATGGACAGCCCGGATCTCTTCGGCGAACCTCTCGACCACTCCAAAATCCCACCCAAAATCCCTATCGCCGGCAAGCGCTTCTCCCGACAACTTCAAAAGCACGCGTTTGTACGCGAGTTCCGCCACTACTCTTCTCCGAGCTCGAAACGCTGGAAACGGCGCACGACGATGTTCTCACCGACCTTCGCGGACATGTCAGTTACCACCTGTCCAACGGAGCGTTTGTCGTCCTTCACAAAGGGCTGATCGAGCAAGACTCTCTCTTTCAAGAACTTCTTGATCTTGCCATCCACCATCTTTTCCCGCACGACTTCGGGTTTGCCCGACTCAGCCACCTGAGCTTCGATGATCGCTCTCTCACGTTGCAGCAAGTCTTCAGGTACGTCGTCTGCGGTCACCCCAACGGGTGAGGTGGACGCGACCTGCAACGCGATGTCCTTTGCCAATTCCTGGAAGTCATCTGTGCGCGCAACGAAATCGGTCTCACAGTTGATCTCGACTAGGACACCGACCTTGCCGGTGAAATGTTGGTAGCAATAGACGAGTCCCTGGCTGGCAGTCCGTCCGGCACGCTTTTCGGCCCGCGCAATCCCTTTCTTGCGGAGCAGGTCGACGGCTTTCTCCACGTCGCCACCGGTTTCCGTCAGCGCTTTCTTGCAGTCCATCATACCAGCGCCGGTTTTGGCCCGGAGCGCACTCACGTCCTTTGCTGTAACCTGATTAGCCATCTTGTATGTCCTGTTCAACTATGGGTTGTCTATTCCATGAGAGAACCGCCGCCTCGAGATCCGTTGGAACCCGATCGGCGGCGGCCTGAATTAGTTGCCCCGAACGAGCAGTGAATCAGCTCTTCGCTTCCTTGCCTGAATCGGTAACGGTGGCCTCAACGGGCACCTCTTTCGGTTCCTTGGCCGGGCTCGCCTCAACCGCCTTTGCTTTGGGCGCCTTCGACTCTGCCACCTTTGCCTTGGGCGCCTTCGACTCTGCCGCCTTCGCTTCGGGCGCCTTTGACTCTGCCGCCTCAGCGCCTTTGGGCTCGTCTTTCTTGCCTTCGGCACCCGCATCCGGCTTCAGTCGCGCGGCAATCACCTCGGGCCGAGGACGACGCTTCCGCCGCGGACGCCTGCGAGTGCGCGCATCATCCGACTCGGCTTCGCCGGCATCTGTGCTGTAAGTAGTGAACGATTCAGAGTCGATGGCGGTTTCCCTTACCGGCACCTGTGCGCGAGCCTCGGCAATTACATCGACTATAGCCCCTGTAACGACGGAGACAGAACGAATCGCATCATCGTTGCCGGGAATCGGTACAGTGATCAGATCCGGATCTGAGTTGGTGTCGACAATCGCTATCACCGGTATGCCCAGCTTGTTGGCTTCCGCGATTGCGATCCGTTCTTTCCTGGAGTCGACGACAAACAACGCACCAGGAAGGCGTCCCATACTCTTGATGCCCTCGAGGTTGCGGTTCAGTTTCATTCTTTCGCGCTCCAGCTGTAGCTGCTCCTTCTTCGTGAAGAACTCGAACGTACCCTCTTCCTGACCCTGCTCGAGTTCGCGCAGTCTGTGAATTTGCCGCTTGATGGTGTGGAAGTTGGTCAGCGTGCCGCCGAGCCAGCGTTCGGTCACATAATATGCACCGCACCGGTTGGCTTCTGACTTCACAATGGCACTGAGCTGGCGCTTGGTGCAGACAAAGAGCACGTTCTCACCCTTCATCACGACTTCACGCATTGTATCCTGCGCAGCCTTGATCTGGCGAAGTGTCTTCTGAAGATCGATCAAGTAGATCCCAGACCGCTCCGCGAAGATGAACGGGCGCATCTTGGGATTCCAGCGCCGAGTCTGGTGACCGAAGTGGACTCCGGCCTGGAGGAGGTCCTGCATAGCTGGCAATGTCATGCTTCTATTCCTTGGGTTGTGCGTCCACCGCCATCATTTCCGAATCCGATCCGCCCAACCAAAAGGGGGACACCCAGAGTCGAATCCGGCGGTGTGTGTCTGTACTAGTCCGTCCCTAACGTTTGGAGAACTGGAAGCGTTTCCGAGCACCGGGTTGGCCAGGCTTCTTGCGCTCGACTGCCCTCGCATCGCGAGTAAGCAGGCCGAAATCGCGTAACTTGCGGCGATGCGTTTCGTCGGCCATAGTCAGAGCCCTCGCAATCCCCAACCTGATCGCGCCCGCCTGCCCCGTCATGCCTCCGCCATTTACGCGCGCCATGACGTCGAAAGAGCCTAGCGTATCGGTCACGACGAATGGCTGCTGAATGTGCTGTATCAGCGATCGTCTTGGGAAATAGTCGCCCAATGTGCGGCCGTTCACGTGCCACTTGCCCGAACCAGGTGTAAGGTATACCCGAGCAACGCTCGTCTTGCGGCGTCCAACAGCGTGCCATCTCAATTCCGGCTGTGCAACAGTCGTCATCACTTACCTCAACTCAAATCGACGGGGATCGGACTTTGACCTTGGTGCGGGTGCTCCGCGCCCGCGTAGACCTTCAGCTTCTTACGAAGAGTCTGACGGCCAAGCGTTGTTTTCGGGAGCATCCCGAACACAGCCTTTTCAATGACACGTTCTGGGTGTTTCACGAGCAACTCAGAGAC
>CAYTDU010000098.1:0-11722 GCA_964436395.1 uncultured Gemmatimonadaceae bacterium
GACTTCTATCGTTGGAGATGGATTCTTGAGTATCGGGCCGCTTGTGACCACCATATCGAGGCCAACGACCGCGTCTCTAAGATCTTCCACGACGTCAATGTGAACCCCGAGTCTGTCCGACATCTCCGCGGCATAGCGTTCGGCTACTTCCGGATAGAGGTCGTATGCTTTCACCTTTGAAATGTCGAACAGGCAAGACAATGCTTCGAGGTTGCTTCTTCCTTGAACACCACACGCGACTATGCCCACGCTGGAGCTGTCTTTGCGGGCCAAGTACTTTGCCGCCACCGCAGTCGCGGCTCCAGTCCGCTGCCCTGTGATCCACGTTGCATCCATAACCGATAACGGAATGCCCGTCTCTGGGTCGTTCAGTATGAGAAGTCCGCTTATGTATGGGAGGCCCTTCGCTTGATTCTCAGGGTATCCTGATACCCACTTCAGTCCTGCCGACTCTAGGCTTGGTATGTAAGCCGGCATGGCGTGAATGAACGCATCCTTTCGCGTGTGGATGCCTGGTTTGGGAGGCATCTCGACCCGTCCCTCACCTTTCTCTTTGAACATCTGGTCGAGCGCATCGACGATGTCGGACATCGGCAGACCGACCGTTTCCACGTCCTTGCGACTGAGGTACAGGACTTTCGTTGCGACCATTCTCGTTTCTCCGTTTGCGGTAGGTCTGCCTGACTGAATTCATGTGCTCGATAGCACCACCTAGTCTTCCGGTCGTTCACCGGCTGGCGCCATCTTCACTATCCTGGGTTCGAACCGTGCGAGACTCTCGACAAGGTCGGTCTGCGCGTTCATGACTTCGTCGATATCCTTGTAGACCATTGGCGCCTCATCGAGGCCGGCAGAGAGAAGCGTCACTCGCCGTTCTTCGAGAACTCGGTTCACCTTGTGCCACTGGAACGTCTTCTTCGCCTGTTTCCTGCTCATGACGCGTCCGGCTCCATGCGAAGCCGAGTTGAGCGACTCCGCGTTGCCTTTGCCGCGCACTATGTACGTTGGGGAAGCCATTGAGCCGGGAATTATGCCAAGTGCACCCTCACCAGCCGGCGTCGCGCCCTTGCGGTGTACGACTACGGTCTCCCCAAAATGTTCTTCCTTCCACGCGAAATTGTGATGGTTCTCCAGGTCGAGTACAACGCGAGCACCCAAGTGTTCGGTCAGATGTCGATGGATGCATGCGTGGTTGGCCGCCGCATAGCGGCCCATTAGCTCCATCGCCTGCCAATACTCCTGCCCGGTCTCGGAATTGAGATCGAGCCACGACAGGTGCGTTAACTCCTTCGGAAGTTCCGGATGTCGACTCATCGCCACCTTGCTGAAGTGGCTCGCGACTGTGTTACCCGCCCCACGGCTCCCACTGTGACTCAGCAGGGCGAGATACCGCCCCGGACGGATGCCCAATTCTTTCCCGACAATCTCTAGCAATCCAAATTCCACGAAGTGGTTGCCGCTGCCAGAGCTGCCAAGTTGCGACCATGCTTTGTCTTTCAAATCACGTACCACCGGCGAGAAAGACCAGTTTTCATCCATCACCTCGTGTTCCCTGCGCCGCTTGAAGCTGGCGCCGATGCCGAACCGGGTTTCTTTGTCGATGGCTCGAATGAGCTTCTCTGGTTCGTTTTCGATCGTCTCCGTCGGAAGATCGAGCACAGACATCTTCATGCGGCAAGCGATGTCGACACCCACGGCATACGGAATGACAGCGTTCCTGGTAGCGAGAACACCACCTATCGGCAAACCGTATCCGCGATGCGCATCCGGCATCAACGCGCCACGTACCGAAATCGGTAGTTTGCATGCGTTCTCGAGCTGCTGAACGGATTCAGGCTCGAGATCGTGTCCCCACTTCCGGTACGGCGCGGAGTCTGAACGAGGCGTGTATGATTTCCGAGCCTCGGTGCTGGCAAGGAGTCCTTTGGCAAGGTCTCCGAACACAGGATCGTCTGCATACGACTTGGGATTCGCCACCAAGCCCCGTACGGTTGCCCGGATCGCGGCTGGCTTGAGTCCCAATGCACGTGCTTCGGCGACCGTGTCCCTGGCGGTCCGGATAAGATCTCCAGGTGGGATGCCGAGGTTTTTCAACTCACGTTTGTTCATTCGGATTCCTTAGCCAACCGGAAGTATCAGATTTTTTGCCGCGGATGGACGCTGAGGTACGCGGATGGACACCGTGTGGAATTATGGGCCCCAACCCAATCCCACAAAGCTCCGCGTTGCTCCGTGTACTTCCGCGGCCAAATAACGACGACGTTGGTGTGTCGGCTGCGGCTTTCTCAATTTACTCGCTTCTTAGCTCACAATGATCGTATCTGCAATGGCGGCATCCCAGCCTCCCCCTCGCGCACATCTGCACATCGTGCCATTATGGCGGTGTACGAATTCTTGGGACCGAGAAACTGGAGTAGCAATGACCGCTCGAATTGCCGCCCGTATCAACGCACTAGCAGTTATCTGTCTGCTTCCCCTGATGTCCTGCGGCTCACCGCCAGCAGAGGCTCCGGCCGCAACAGCCGATAGCGAGTTTCTGTTCATACCGGGCACTATGGGAGCTGATCCATCTACCGGCGCGTACGCTGAAGACATAGGCACACAACTCACGCAGACGATGGCCAACATCGAAGCGATCCTTCACGCCAACGAGATGGACTTCTCGAGGGTCGTGGCCGTGAACGTGTATCTATCGGACGTGGCCAATTTCGCTGCATTGAACGAGGTGTACAGAACCTACTTCCCCAACGACCCGCCGACACGAGCCACAGTGGCCGTCGATCTACCGCATCCAGACGCACTTGTGCAGGTGGCAATGATAGCGGCCCGGCCCGGTGTGACACGTGAGGTGGTGGTACCGACCGATCTAAAAACGCCGGAGCTTCCGTACAGCTGGGGCATACAAGCGGGCAACACGCTCTTCGTGGCAGGTGCTACCAGCCGTGATCCGGACACATATCAGCCCATAACCGGTGATATCGCTACACAGACACGCCGGGTCTGGGGTAACATCGGGATGGTTTTGGAAACGGCGGGCCTCGGCTACGGAGACCTGTCTACGTGCACGGTATTCCTCAACGATCCTCAGGACTTCGGCGAGATGAATAACGCTTACAGGGAATTCGTTACCAACGAACCGCCGGCCCGCGCAACAGTAGGCGCCCAACTCGTGAACGAGCTGTTCAAAGTCGAAATCCAGTGCATAGCAGGACATGGAGCTGAGCGTACCGTGGCTATTGCGGAAGGAGCTGCACCACCAAGCAGCCCGTTCTCGCCCGCGATCAAGCTCGGCAACAGAGTCTTCACGGCAGGTGCAGTCGGCTCTAGCCCCGACGGTGTGGCCGCTGGAGACATAGAAGCTCAAACGAGACAGGTATTGACGAATCTCGAGGCTACAATGGCAGCCGCCGGAAAGACTTTTGGTGACGTGGTTGCAGCGTACGTGTATGTGCCGCAGATCGCTCACAACGAAGCTGTCGGCGCGATTCTCGACGAGGTGTTGGGAATCGAAACACCGAAAACAACGGTCGGAGCAGAACTGATGGGACCGGACTATCTGGTCGAAATCATGATGATTACAGGCGGTTCGCTCGAAGCGAACTGACCGCCGTGCGAGGGCTGAGGCTCCGTTGCCAAGCGAACCACCTGAGTGTACCGTGCAGGCACTATGATCCTATGTGACGTTCAGAAATGCGTTGGCTGCCGGATGTGCGAGGTGGCATGTGGAGATTTCCATTTTGATGCAGTCTCCCCTGCCCTCTCCCGCATTCGCGTGGCCAAAATCGAAGAGATCGGGATCGACGTGGCCGTAACGTGCGTTGGCTGCGCCGAAAAACCGTGCCTGGAGTGTCCCACCGAAGCTCTGTCCGTCGGCGATCGCGGCGAAATCGTGCTCGACGAGGAGCTCTGTACGGGTTGTGAAGAATGCGTGAACTCCTGCCCGATCGGCGCGATCGGATTCTACGATGACAACCCTCTGTACTGCGATCTGTGTGGCGGTACACCTGCGTGTGTGATGATCTGCCCAACGGAAGCTCTCGTTGTGGAACAGGACCTGGAACCGTCTCTGGAGCAGTTTCAAGAGTTCGAAGGTATTCCCGCACAGAAGCGAGTCAACTACGCGAAGATCCAGGCCGAACCGGTTCGCGAGAAGTGGCTCGCCGGGTGGAGGTTGGGACCATGACGGTCTATCAGGGCAACTGCCTGCGTGTCGATCTCGCCGACCGGAAGATCGAACGAGGAAAGACTCCTCCCAATGGAATAGGCGCACGCAGCTGGAACAGCGTCACACTACTGAATGAAATACCCGCCGGCATCGATCCATTCGGACCGGAGAATGTTCTCTGCATTGGGGTAGGGCCGCTAACTGGCAGCCAGTTCATCGCATCTTGTCGTTTCATAGCGAGCGCGAAGAGCCCCCTCACGGGATTTCTTGGCGATTCGGGTGCGCGCGGTTTCTGGGCGCCGAGTCTCAGGTGGTCAGGTCACGACCAGATCGTTTTCACAGGTATGTCTGATTCGTGGGTGTATTTGTTCATCGATGATGACTTCGTTGAGCTACGCGACGCATCTCACCTCGTGGGGCTGGACATCACCGAAACCACAACTCGGCTCCACGACGAGCTGGGCGACCCCGATCTCGAGGTGGCGGCAATCGGCCCGGCCGGAGAAAACCTGGTCCGTTATGCGATCATCTCATGCAACCTGGCGCGAGCGGCAGGCAGAACTGGGATGGGCGCAGTAATGGGCTCTAAGAAGCTCAAGGCGATTGTGGTTCGCGGCAGCAAGCCGGTCAAACCGGTCGATCATGAGCGTTTCACGAAGGCATGCGCCGAATATCAGCAGAACATTGAGACTCACCGGCAGTTTGAGTCCCGGCGCAAGTATGGTACGACGCGTATTTTGGATGCACTCGCTGAAATGGGTGTGCTGCCCGCGTATCACTACCGCAGTGCGGTCTTCGAGGATCTGAAACACGTCGGCGCCGCAGCACTGCGTCGAGATCACGTTGTCAAAGCCAAGGCATGTTACAACTGCAACGTCTATTGCTCTCGCTACAACGTGACCCAGTACAGCGAAGGCGAGGGGCCGGAATACGAGGCTCAGGCCGGCTTCACGGTCAAGTGCGGTAACGCGGACATGGAGGTGGGTGTTGCCGCATCCAACACTGTCAATCGCCTCGGCTTGGACTGCATCACCACCGCTGAGATCATTGCCTGGCTCATGGAATGCAGGCACGAAGGGATCATTACAGACGCGGACGTCGATGGTATTGACCTGTCGTGGGGATCGAACGAAGCGATCATGAAGCTTCCGGAAATGATGGCCCGCCGTGAAGGCATTGGCGATGTGCTGGCAGAAGGATCAAAACGGGCCGCACAGACATTCGGCGACGGTGCAAGAGATTTGACAATCGAAGTGAAAGGCCTGGAGCTCTTCTCGGCCGATCCACGTGGCATCAAGGGCTACGGCCTCATGAACGCGATCAACTCCCGCGGAGGCGACCACTACCGCGGTGAACCTATGATCGAGCTTACGGGAGACGAAGAACTCGCGAAGAAGCGTGTCGGCAACCCTAACGCCGCGCATCGGCTGCTGGAAGACGGAAAGGGTGCTCTAGTGAACTACGCCGAGCTGCTTGGAATTCTCTCGGACAGCATCACGGTGTGCAAGAACATCTCGAACTGCATGGATGCCGTCGATTTCGAGGTCACGGCAGAGGCCTATTCCGGACTGCTCGGCAAGGAAGTCACCCGCGACGACCTATGGAACGCCTGCGCACATGTAAGTCAGGTCGAGCGCGACTTCAACGTGCGTGAAGGATTGACGTCGGCAGACGACACACTCCCGGCTCGATTCAAAGACCATCCCCTACCTGATGGCCCGGCGAAGGGGACGAGAATCGATATCGACAGGCTCGTGAAGGACTACTACAAGGAAAAGGGCTGGGACAAGTGAGCCGAATCCTCATGGAGTCGGCTCAATGCGCATTATCACGTTGCCTGCGGGATCGGGGCAGATGACGTGGCCTTCTTCCTTCATCCAATCGTCGTCTTGCATCTGACGCTGTCTTGGTGGAAGCAGCGGCAAAGTCGCATGTAGCGCGTAGAGGCAAAAGTGCCCCTCGGGCGGTATGTACAGGCGGCCGCTCTGGAGCCTGAAGTAGTCGCCCGGCTTCATACACGACGTACAGGTTCCTTTCACATCTTCCACCACCACCTGCAAGCTGCGCACACCACCGTCCATCTGCGGTACGGGTTCCTCTGAATCCGGTTTGCATGCAGGATCATCCGCGTCAGAGCCAACAGGATCACCCTTTTGCTTCTTGATCTCCACGGTGCGCTCGATCTTGTAAATAACCCGCCCGTTAGGGTCAGGACATTGCACGTGGTGAACACGGTCCATCCAATCCTCACCCTCGTCCTCCGCCATCGCCCGTTCCTTGGGAGTCAACACCGGCAACATGGCCTGCAAGGCCCACAAACAGACGAAGCCACCCTCTGGGATGCGGAGATCACCATCCCGTACCATGAAGTAGTCGCCGACCTCGACCTGCGGTTCGGCAGTGCACGTTCCCATCACCTTTTTCGCCGTAACCTTGAGCTCGTACATCAGGCACTCCTGTTGTTCACCGCGCCTTTTCAGAGTACTATCGTCCCCAATCTTAGCCGGCATATGTCGCAGAGAAAAGCGGAGAGCGGAATCCAATGCTGAGCCAGCGCGAGACGTTTGCGTCGAAGTTCGGACTGTTGATGACCATGATTGGAGTAGCAGTCGGTCTTGGAAACGTCTGGCGTTTCCCTTACATGGTCGGGCGGTTCGGTGGCGCATCGTTCGTGCTGTTCTATCTACTAATGGTTCTGCTGGTCGGCATCCCCGCGCTCATGGCCGAGTGGACGCTCGGTCGCCATACCCGGCGTGGTACTCTCGGTGCTTTCGAAAGAGGCGGTTTGCCGGGCGGGAGATACATCGGATACTTCTTCATGTTCGTGGTGTTCTGTGCCACCGGTTACTACTCCAACACGCTGGGATGGGTATTGCTCCATGCAATCGCGGAGGCGGGATCACTGGCGGGAGTTGAGATAAACCCCAGCGCCATTCTTCCACCCGAGAGCGGATTCGACCGGCGAAGCCTGGTGCTGCAATTTGTCTTCACACCCCTCGTCATCGTGGCTTGTGGTTTCATTCTCATCAAGGGATTACGACGCGGCATAGAGCGTATCAGCAAGATCATCATGCCCACGCTGTTGGTGATCCTGATCATGTTGATCGTCAGAGCCGTGACGCTCGAAGGTGCAGGCGTTGGCCTCCGCTGGTACGCCGGCAGTCTGAGCTTCGAGGGATTGAACGGCAGCGTAATGGCGGCGGCGTTAGGCCAGGCAGTGTTCTCCATGTCTTTGGGCGGAACGTTCATGGTCATATACGGTTCCTATATGAGCGATTCAGAAGAAATCCCGGGAACCGCACTTCTCACAGGACTCGGCGACACTCTGGCGGGGCTCCTCGCCGGTCTGGCGATATTTCCGGCTGTCTTTGCGTTCGGCCTGGAACCGGACAGTGGTCCCTCGCTCATCTTCTTCACTATCCCACAGACCTTTGAGCAAATGCCGTTGGGTGGCCTTTTTGGTTTGTTATTCTTCGCCGGACTGTTCGGAGCGGCATTCCTCTCGGCCGTGGCGGCGCTCGAAGTTTTGGTGGGAGGAATCATCGACAATAGCAGACTATCGCGCAAAGCATCCGTCTTTCTTGCATGTTCGATCGTTTTGGTGTTGGCGATTCCACCGATGATCAACATGAAGATCTTCTTCCCGTGGGACCTCACATTCGGATCGGGCATGCAAACACTCGGCGCCTTCCTTGCGGTTGTAACCACCGCTTGGTGCATCAGGAGATCAGACGCAATAAAGGAACTGGCAACCGAAACCGCCAAACCTTTTCATCACATGCTGTATTGGTGGATGCGGATCGTGATTCCGGCGTGCGTGCTCTTCGTCGGGGTAAGGTGGTTGATTGATGCGGTGGGTTAGGGGCGGACGGGCGGACGGGCGGACGGGCGGACACGAACGTAGTCAAATCTGACGTTCATGTTCATATCGCGCAGCAAGACGCATCTGACGACAAGCGGTTCGGTAGGTCCTGAACTGCACCACGAAGTGAGCGCCTCACGGCGTGCAAACGTCGAGGGCGCGAACGGAGGGTGCACAGATGCACATGCCGGACCGCTTGTTATGCGCGGTTCTCACGGATAACCTTTTGCTCACATCTTGACGCTCATCTATTCGCACGATATTGGAGGCCCCATGTCTCTCCGCATATTTGCTCCGTTCATCATATGCGTCTTTGCGCTGCTTGCAGACCTCGTTCCGATACAAGCCCAACAGTATGATCCCGACCTCTTTAACGAGATGCGATGGCGGATGATCGGGCCGTTCCGCGGAGGGCGCTGCAAGGCGGCGGCCGGAGTACCGGAACAGCCCAACGTGTTTTACATCGGTTACGTCAACGGCGGTGTGTGGAAATCGACTGACTACGGTCATGTATGGAAGCCGATATTCGACGACCAGCCGACAGGGTCAATTGGAGCAATCGCCGTTGCGCCGTCGGACCCAAACATCGTATACGTCGGGAGCGGCGAGGGCTTGCAGCGACCAGACCTCTCCACCGGCGACGGCATCTACAAATCGTACGATGCAGGCGAAACCTGGACTCACCTCGGCCTGCGTGACGGGCAACAGATCCCGCAGATCATCGTCGACCCAAACGATCCGAACCGCCTCTTTGTGGCAGTGCTCTGACATCCGTACGGGCCGAATGAACAACGCGGGATATTCCGCTCGACAGACGGGGGGCAGACCTTCGAAAAGGTGCTTTACCGGGATGAAAACACGGGCGGCGTCGATGTCGCATTCGACCCGAGTAACTCACAGACGATTTACGCGGTCTTGTGGGAAGCGCGCGAGGGTCCATGGGAGAACGGAGTATTCCGCGGGCCAGGCAGTGGAATGTTCAAATCCACGGACGGAGGTGACAACTGGCATCAGCTCACGGAGGGTTTGCCCAATTTCGAGGATGACGAGCTCAGCCGGATCGGCATCACTGTGGCGCCGAGTTTGCCGACTCGCCTATTCGCAACGGTTGAGTCGCGGCGGAATGGAGGACTCTATCGCTCTGACGACGCGGGGGAGAGCTGGTACCTGACCAACAACGATTCGAGGGTCACACAGAGAGGGTCTGACTTCGCCGAAGTGAAGGTCCATCCTCAGAACCCCGACATCGTCTTCACGGGTGCGATCGTGATCTGGAAGTCGGTCGATGGTGGCCACACGTTCGAAACGATCCGGGGTGCACCAGGCGGTGACGACTACCATCGCCTCTGGATCAACCCAAACAATCCCGACATCATGTTGGTCGCCGCCGATCAAGGCGCAATCGTAACGGCCAACGGTGGGCAAACTTGGAGCACCTGGTACAACCAACCGACGGCTCAGTTCTATCATGTTTCAACCGACAATTCGTTCCCGTACCGCGTGTGCAGCGGGCAGCAAGAGAGTGGTTCCGCCTGTGTGCGCAGTCGTGGCGACTGGGGCCAGATCACATTCCGCGATTGGAGCCCGGTCGGGATATTCGAGTATGGCTACGTCGCTCCAGATCCACTCAACCCCGACATCGTGTACGGCAGCAAAGTGTTGAGATTCGACAGACGGACAGGGCAGGTGCAGGACGTGGCGCCAAAGCCACTTCGCGAGCCGGGGTATCGAGTCGTGCGAACGATGCCGATTCTGTTCTCCCCCCTCGACCCACACACATTGTATTTCGCCTCGAACGTGTTGTGGAAGACGAAGAACGGTGGAAACAGTTGGGACCAGATCAGCCCAGACCTCACTCGTGAGACGTGGGAAGTGCCAGAGAATGTCGGCAAATACAGGGGTACACCACAGACTGAAAGGCAAGTCACTCGGCGCGGAGTCATCTACACTATCGCGCCCTCATATGTCGACATCAACACCATCTGGGTGGGTACCGACGACGGTTTGATACACGTGACACGTGACGGTGGCGCAAACTGGACCGATGTCACTCCACCGGAGCTGGGCCCGTGGGCAAAGGTGTCGATCATGGATGCGTCGCATACCGACGCTAACACTGCCTATGCGGCAATCAACACTCTGCGGCTCGACGACTTGAGACCTCACATCTATCGCACACGCGACGGTGGCGCCACGTGGACACACATCACAAACGGCATCCCCGATGGCGGCATCGTGAATGTCGTGCGTGAGGACCCGGAGAGGACGGGGCTGCTTTTCACAGGTACCGAACAGGCGATATATGTCTCATTCGATGACGGTGACAGTTGGCAGTCGTTGCGAATCAACATGCCGGCCACGTCCATGCGAGACCTCGTGATCAAAGATGACGATGTGGTTGTAGGCACCCACGGTCGCAGCTTCTGGATTCTTGACGACATCACTCCACTCAGGCAGATCACGCCGGACATAGTCGCAAGTGATGCGCACCTGTTCGAGCCACAGCAGGCGTGGCGATTCCGGTGGAACAAGAACACGGATACACCGCTCCCTCTGGGTGAGCCCGTAGGCGAGAATCCGCCCGACGGCGCAATTATCAACTACTACCTTGCGGGCAGTGCCGATGGCCCGCTTACTCTGGAGATTCTAAGCGCGGACGGAGATCTCATCCGGCAGTTCTCGAGTGACGATGAGCCCGAAGCGCCGCTCGAGGGTCAGAATGTTCCCGACTACTGGCCACGCCCGCCCATGGTGTTGTCGGCCGAAGCGGGCCTACATCGGTTCGTATGGGACCTTCACTATCCGAGGCCGGCCGTGTTGCGCTTCAGCTACCCAATTGCGGCCGTGCCGTACAACACACCGGTGACTCCGTTCGGGTCGTGGGTGGTGCCGGGGCAGTACACCGTTAGGCTCACAGCTAACGGCAGGACGTACACCCAGCCGCTGACAGTGAAGATGGACCCTCGCGTTACCACGCCGACAGCTGAGATCGAACGACAGTTCAGGATTTCGAGAAAGCTGGACGGTCTGTTGCGGGAAGATTCTGAAGCCCTGGAGGCTGTGCAGGCGTTTCGAGCCGACAGGGCAAACTCGTCCATGGACGAGGAAGCCGCTGAAATCGAGGCCGAGCTACGTAGCTTGAATAGTGCCATCGGTTCGCTCTTCCGCATGGTCGAGAGAACAGACAGGCCCCCTACTTCTCAGGTGGTGGAGTCGATAGGTGAACGTGAAATTGAGCTGCGAGCAGTTCTAGGCCGGTGGAGGCGGCTAGGCGGACGATAGCGCCCGACAGCTACCTGCGGAGGCGCAGCGTCGGGTCGAGTTCCATAATGAGCTGCCGCGGCCTGGGGTCGCTCGGGAAGTAGCGCAGCCACAGACGCGCAGCAGCGAGTGTACGCGGGTAATCTCCAAGTGCGTTCAACACGCGCACGAGGTTGAGGTGCGCCTGAGCCAGCGTGGGCCGCAGCGCAATCGCCCGTTCGTAGTGCTCGCGTGCCTGATTCAGATCGCCACGGACGAGCAAAACATTAGCCAATCGGAAATGGCCGAGTGCCTCGTGTTCGTTGATGTCCAAAGCTGTGCGATACGCTCGTTCGGCTCCGGTGGTGTCACCCAGGTTCTCGAGCGAAATACCCATATTGACCCACACGAGAGGCTGACGTTCGTCGAGATCGACAGACTTGCGCAACACGGCC